>NZ_CP030118.1:0-300000 GCF_006968745.1 Brasilonema sennae CENA114
TATGGAAATGCCCATAGAAAATCTGTGGAGTCAGGTACTGGAACGCTTACAACTAGAGCTATCCCGTCCCACCTTTGAAACTTGGATCAAAACCGCGAGCGCTGAGCGATTGGAAAATAATTGCTTGGTAATTTTTACTCCTAACCCGTTTGCTCGTAATTGGTTACAGAAATATTACATAAAAACAATTGCTAACGTTGTACAAGATATTCTTGGTTATCCTGTAGATATTTATATCACTGTTAATCAAGGTGATGAAGTTTCTGATGTCAAGGAACAAGAAGCTTCTTGGGGATTTCAAACTCAAACCAGTCCAACAGATGGGCTCCCTCAAAACCGACTAAAAACGACAGAATTAAATCTCAAGTATGTATTCTCTCGATTTGTAGTTGGTGCTAACAATCGTATGGCTCATGCTGCTGCATTAGCAGTTGCTGAATATCCTGGAAGAGAGTTTAATCCTTTATTTTTGTGTGGTGGTGTGGGTTTAGGGAAAACTCACCTAATGCAGGCAATTGGTCACTATCGATGGGAAATTAGTCCAGATTCAAGAATATTTTACGTCTCTACTGAGCAATTTACGAATGATCTCATTGCTGCGATTCGTAAGGACAGTATGCAAAGTTTCCGAGAGCATTACCGTGCTGCTGATGTCCTTTTAGTGGATGATATTCAGTTTATTGAAGGTAAAGAATATACTCAAGAAGAATTTTTCCATACTTTTAATACTTTACATGAAGCTGGTAAGCAGGTCGTCTTAGCTTCTGACCGTCCTCCCAACCAAATTCCTGGGTTACAACAACGTCTGTGTTCCCGATTTTCTATGGGGTTAATTGCTGATATCCAATCGCCAGATTTAGAAACAAGAATGGCAATTTTACAAAAAAAAGCTGAGTACGAAAATATTCGTCTTCCAAGGGAAGTTGTTGAGTATATTGCTTTTCACTATACTTCTAATATTCGAGAGTTGGAAGGAGCATTAATTCGTGCATTAGCGTATATTTCTATTTGGGGTTTACCAATGACGGTAGAAAATATTGCACCCGTTTTAGAACCACCAACGCAGAAGGTAGAAGCCACACCAGAAGCAATTTTATCAGTGATAGTTGAGAGTTTTGATGTATCAATAGAAGACCTTAAAGGGAATTCACGGCGACGAGAGATTAGCTGGGCGCGTCAAATAGGAATGTATCTTATGCGACAACATACAGATCTGAGCTTACCAAGAATAGGAGAAGAATTTGGTGGAAAAGACCATACAACGGTTATGTATAGCTGTGAAAAGATTACCCAACTGCGACAAACAGATCAAAACTTGGTGAAAACACTGCGTCAATTGAGCGATCGCATTAACATGGCTAGCCGTCCTCACAAATCATCTTGACAAAAACAAACAAAATAAGTAAAAAAGCGCGAACAAATCGAGCTATTACCAATGACTAATGACTAATGATCAATGACCAATGACTACCTTGACGAGTAAACTTTATTTGTACCAACCGACTTATTGTGTTTTCCACAAGAAACGGTTACCTCAAGTGTTAAGTTAAGTATAAAGAATCTTTAAGATAAAATTGCTTTGTGGAAAGTTTTTTATTTTTTGTGGAAAACTTTCCACAAATCTGTGGAAAAGTACTTAAGTATAAATACTCTGTGGAAAACTAACCCTATTTTTCCACAAGTTTTCCACAGCTAGCAACCTGTTAAAGCATCTTTGAAGTAGACGTGCATCAAGTTTTCCACAATTTCCACAGGTACGACGACTGAATAACTAAAAATAATAAAGTTGACGAATGATTCCTTGATGGTACAAGCTCCCGGACTCGTCCGTGGAATCAATAGTTTAATCCAAAATTCTCAAGTCCTGGATCTGTCCGTGGGATCAATCCAAAATCTAAAATCTAAAATCTAAAATCTAAAATCCAAAATTGTCTGACCATGAAATTAGTTTGCACCCAAAGCGACCTTAGTACTAACCTCTCACTCACCAGCCGTGCTGTACCTTCACGCCCAACACATCCAGTACTTGCCAACGTACTACTACAAGCGGATGCTGAAACTAACCAAGTCAGCTTAACAGCATTTGATCTGAGTTTGGGTATCCGTACTAGTTTTAGCGCCGAAGTCTTGCACTCTGGAGAAATTGCGATCCCCGCCAAGCTGCTTAATGACATCACTACTCGCCTTCCAGAAGGTGAAATTACTCTAGAAAATGAATCAACTTCTACAGATGATCCCTTAGCAGGGGAAGGCTCAATTGTGACTCTGATACCCAAAAGCGGGCGTTATCAAGTACGCGCAATGGGAGCACAAGAGTTTCCAGAACTCCCTGTTATCGAAAATACTCCAGCACTACATATTCCTGCTGGTGCATTAATTGAAGGATTACGAGGTTCTTTATTTGCAACTAGTGCAGATGAAACCAAACAAGTTCTCACCGGCGTACATTTAACAGTTCAACAAGACACACTGGAATTTGCAGCAACTGACGGACATCGTTTAGCTGTCGTACAGACGACTAATGAGAGTCCAGACACAAATACGGAAACTGGCTTAGAAGTGACAGTACCAGCCAGAGCATTAAGAGAACTAGAACGAATGCTGGCTCACGCGCACTCAGAAGAGGAACCTGTGGCGTTGTATTTTGACCAAGGTCAGGTTATTTTTGAATGGCAAAATCAAAGGCTGACAAGTCGTACTCTGGAAGGACAATATCCTGCTTATCGTCTACTCATTCCCCGACAATTTGAGCGAGAATTGGTTTTAGATAGGCGACAATTCTTAAGTGCTTTAGAACGAATTGCTGTCTTCGCAGATCAAAAGAATAATGTTGTTAAGGTGAGCATGGATAGCGAAGAACAGGAGATTACTATATCCTGTGAAGCTCAAGATGTTGGCAATGGTAGAGAATCAATGTCAGCACAGATATTAGGAGAAGATATAGATATTGCTTTTAATATTAAATATTTGATGGAAGGTTTAAAAGCATTGCCATCTGTTGAAATTCACGTGCAGCTAAATGGAAACTTGACCCCAGTGATTTTTACTCCAGTTGGTGGTTTTAAGATGACTTATTTAGCGATGCCTGTTCAATTGAGGAATTAAAAAAGAATCCAAAAGTCTTCTCGTTCCTTGCCTCTGGCAAGGAACGAGAGAGACGAGAGAGCTTATTACGCCGCAGCAAAACGGATTTTGAGATAGTCTCCGTCCATTTTTGCCCCTCCAGGTTGCAGTGCGGCCAAAGCTTGTGGCAAAACTAAATTTCGGCGATGATTACCAATAGTGATGTTTAATTCATCTCCACTTTTACTGAGTTGAACTTGATTTTTGGGAATGCCTGGTAAATACAATTCCAAACTGTATTGATTATTTTCTTGAACAACTCTTATTGTGGTTTCTTTGTAATAAACCTGAGTTGGATCTTCATCTTTGTACAGTGTTTCCTTCAGACGTTCTAAAGCAGCCAAACCACACATCTCTTCAGAATACAGTGGAACTTCCTTGACAGGTAACGGATGGAAGTTTTCATGAATTTCGTGGCGGTACTGCTTTTGATTCTCTTTCCAACGCTGGAAAAAAGGATCTTCTACTGCTTCGGGAATAATCCGATTTGCGACGACTAAATCTGTTGCAACGTTATATAAGCTCAAATAAGCATGAGCGCGCAGAGATTCTTTAATCACCATTTTTTCAGGATTGGTGACAAGCCGTACTGAGGTTTGAGTGTTATCTGTTAATACTTTTTCCAGAGCTTCTATTTGTTGATAGAATTCATAAGGTGCGTCCATCACCTCTTTGTCTGGTAAAGAAAAACCAGCAATTGGTTTAAAAAAAGGTTCAACTAAAGGTCTTAGTGCAACAGAAATGTTTTGGAAAGGTTTGTAAAAACGCCGCATGTACCAACCACCAACTTCTGGTAAACTCAACAGACGTAGTGCTGTACCAGTAGGGGCTGAGTCAATAATCAAAACGTCAAACTCACCCTCATCGTAATGGCGTTTCATTCTGACCAAGCTGAAAATCTCATCCATGCCTGGTAAAATAGCTAATTCTTCCGCCTGCACTCCATCTAAACCCCGTGCTTGTAAAACTTGAGTGATGTAGCGCTTTACAGAACCCCAGTTTCCTTCTAGTTCAAGTAGTGCATCCAGTTCCGCACCCCACAAATTCGGGCGAATTTCTTTGGGTACATGTCCCAGTTCTAAATCAAAACTGTCTGCCAGAGAATGAGCGGGATCTGTACTCAAAACAAGTGTACTATAACCCAGTTCTGCACAACGAAGTCCAGTGGCGGCGGCTACGGAGGTTTTTCCCACGCCGCCTTTGCCTGTCATTAGAATTACACGCATGGATGGTTTTGTCCAAGATGAGAAGTGTTTACATTTATTTACATTATGAACTCTTTAAGGGAAATAAATGCTGTTTCAGGACATCTAAACGCGAACAATGCCAATAATCTATGTGAGACACAATTAACCCTTGAGGGTTAAGGCGCAATTCACTCCACCCTGGGATAGAAATACGTGGCTTCCAAGGAAGGGGGGTATTCCAGCTGAGTGTCCACTCAGTTTTGATTGTGTCTCCTGTACGATTCATGCTGTGCAAGTCCATTTTGGTATTTAAAAACCAAGTACCGATGAGTTTAATCATCTGCTTGTACTTTTCAACACCACGAAATTTGTTGAGCGGATCTTGAAAATAAACATCTTGAGCGTAGACGCTGTATGTTTGATTATCAGGAAATCTTTGATAGTCTTGTTTGAGAATTTCAATGAGATCCATAATGAAATAATCCAAAAGACAAAGTGAAAAAACTTAAAGAATGAATATCTTATATATCTTATAAAGAATAATCGATGCTCAACACATGAAGTCATTCCTACTGTTCTGCCAATTCATGCTTCCTTTCCACAGGTGCAAAATGTCAGCAACAGTAAATTTATGTGTCAAGCAAATAGACACTGATATTTACACGTATGTAATAATAAACAAAATTACTTTAAAAATAACCATCTATGACTAAAATCTGGTCTAAAATTTTGAACTGGAAAGGAGGCAAAAAGCAGATTGTCCTTTGATTTCTGGCGAGAAAACAACTTTCGACTTGAGCCTTGGGGGAGTGACTACCAACCCCCAATTGATATAGAAGAACTTTCGGAATCGAAGAGTGAAGTAGATCCCACCGTAGAAGAAACCGACTGGAGCAAGTTTTGTAAGCGTCGTCCTCAGATTGATTTGCCCCAACGACTGATTTTTATCGATGGTCGTCGTCGCATTGATGCTGCCCTTGTCGGTGGTAGTGGCAATACTATTAATTATGGAGTCTTTGGTACCATCGCTGTGGGTGCAGTACTTGTAGATAGAAGCACCCACACCGCTAAGAGCGAGAACTTCAATATCCGCCGCATTTTGGGATTTGGAGGTAACCAAAAAGCGCCACTGACGCACATTCCTTGTCCTTTTGGAAGTGGGGCGGAATTAGTCTATGAGCCAGCCGAACCTTACGTAGAAAATAATCCTGACATTCGCAAGAATCTGGTTCAGAATGCAATGCTCAAGGCAGAGGCGACTCTGGCAAAGCAAAATTATACCATGCAAGCAGATACTTTAGTGATTCGCGATGGGCGACTACCGTATAATTCGCCGAATTTTACTGTGGGCTACGTAAAGACTATGCACAAAAACTATTTGAGCGAAAAACATGCAGCCTTGTTGTGGGAATTAAAACCAACAGAGCGATCGCCCATCTTCTTAATCAAAGAACAAAACCGACCTCACTGGAGTTGGTATCTCAAAAGCGGCAATTCCCAAACGAACTCCCAGAGTTTAGGCTACCACGATTTGCACGGCATTGTCCGACTTGAATTGTCTAACGAAATTCCTCTAGACACAGCCCAGAAGATAGCTGACCAAACCACCTATCTCATTCCTGAATATGCCTCCCATCCTTACAAAGACCCCCGCGCACCGCAGAACCTCACTCCTGTTGGCGCACTCGAACGCGAACTGGGACGGCGCATGGGCGATGCAAATCTCATTAAACGACGCGTGCAACACTTTTTAGCTTCTTTAGGAGTTACGCTATGACGACTCCCATCGGTTATGTCCTTGGTACGCAAGAGGCGACTCCTCTAGAATTTTGGGTTGCAGTGTTACCCGGTCATGTTTTGCGCCTTGATGATGTGATAGAAGTGCAAACTCATCGACCTGATGGTGGCGAAATTGTTCACTTTTATGGTGTTGTGGATCATGTCCGCACATTACATGAAGGAACGCAATTTGACACAGATACTTTCTTAGTTAAAAGTGGTAGTCTACCAGTAAATATTTCTTATGCCGCCCATATTCAAGTCACACGAATTGAGCCAGAAGAATACTTACCACCACAACCAGGAGACACCGTCAATCTAGCTGTGGATGAAGATTTAAAACGTGCTTTACACTTTGATGGTATGGAAAAACGCATCAGCGCAGGAACGATGCGTAACAGTGACAGCAACATCAGGAAGAATTAGAACGAGTAAAACAAAATCAGACACAAAGACAAAAGAATCGAACTTCGGCAGCACAAGTCTTAAATAATGTTCAAAGTAAGCTACAAGCAGCTACCAAGCAAGCAGAAGATGCTGAACAAGAACTTACTCAGTATTCTTCAGGCGGTACGCGCTTACAGCAATTGCAACAAGTTTCACCCTTACTGAGTACTTGGAAAGTTATACTAGAACAGACTGTCAAAAGCCGTCAAAAGCTGGAAAAGACGACTTCCGAAAAACAAAAGTATGAAAAAATTTATCAAAAGGCAATTGTCGAATTAGAACAAGCAAGAATAGCACTGCAAGAAAAAGATAAACTCTTACAAGAAGCAGAAGAAGCTAACAAAAAAGTAATTCAAAGCAATCACGCTACTGCATTGCGCCAAATTCTTCATGATGGCGACAATTGTCCAGTTTGTAATAGCACATATCGAGAACCCCAGTTGCTACCTCTGCCAGAAGTTATTCTAGTCGAGACAAAGGAATTATTGCATCAGAAAGCTTCTGCAGAACAAGCACAAAAAGCTACTGAAAATCATTTGACTAAGGCAGAAACCACACTGAATAATTTAAAGCAACAAGAGTTAGAGTATAATCAGGATTTGGTAGCCAATGAGACTCGATTAACTAATTTACAACAAGAAATTAGTGGTGTATTGCATACAGATTCTTGGGAAGCAGATGCACTGAACCAAGAGCTTAAGATACTGCAAGAAAATGATCTCAAATATCATCAAGCTTTGACAAAACACAAAGACGCAGTAGCACTAGTACTTCAAACTCAACAAGCCTTAGAATCAACTAGAAATACCCATAATACAGCTTCGGAAGAATACCAAAAGGCTACTCAAGAAACAGAACGTTGGCAACAATCGTTACAGGAAGTTGAAATTAAACTTCATGAAATGACTGGCGGTAAATCTTACGCCGAGTTGCACGCAGCATTAGAAAAAGAAAAGCACGCGCTACAGAAACAAGAACAACAAATTACCGAATCATATCAAGCAGCAGATAAAAAGGTTATTCAATGTGAAACTGAAAACAAAGAAGCTACTAATAATGCAGAGGCTGGGCGTATTCAAAGAGAACAGTTACAAATGACTTGGGATGCTGCACTCAAAGGCGCAAGTTTTACCGAAGAAAGTTTTATAAAACTATCAGCAGAGTCTGCACAGCAAGCAAGTTGGCAACAAGCAATTACAGATTACAATAATGCCAAAGTGAAGTTAGAAACTCAAGTTGAGGAAGTAAAGTTGCAAGTGGGCGATAGCACAAGCGATGAATTAACTATCAACTCTCAGCGTGATGCGAAAAATACTGCTTCCCAAGAATTCCAACAAGCGCAAGATCAACGCGCTAATTTAAAAATTTGGATGCATAATACAAAATTAAACCAACAACAAGCTGAGAAACTACAGTCAGATTTATCCAAAGTCAAAGAACAAGCGCAGACCTATACTACCCTGACTCGGAACCTCAAGTCAGATGAATTTCAAGCGTACATCCTAGAACATCTCGAAACAGATTTAGTGACTCGTGCTACAGATGCTTTACGGGAATTGACTGATTCTCGATACGCGTTAAAACTTCAAGAAGGCGATTACTGGGTTGAAGATAACTGGAATGGTGGTGAGTCAAGGCGAGTGCAAACCCTTTCGGGTGGTGAAACATTTGCTACTTCGTTGTCAATGGCATTAGCATTGTCAGAAAAACTTTCGATGGGTGCAGAATTAGGCAGTTTGTTTTTAGATGAAGGATTTGGAACTCTGGATGCAGATACCCTAGAAAGCGTTACCCAAATTCTGGAATCCTTACGACAACAAGATAAATTGATCGGAATCATTACTCATGTTAAGGCACTTGGAGAGCGATTGCCCACACAAGTTAAGGTTCGCAAGTCTCCAGAAGGTTCTAAGATAGAAGTTGAGACATTTTGAAATTTATGTCTAAGTGTCAAAATCAAGTGTTTCAAATTTTTACACAGAATTAGAATCAACTTCATTCCACAGGCGCTGTAACTGATAACGCCATACAGTTAAAACTTCCTCTCTGGCTTGTGAAGTTTGATCTAGTTCACCCATCAATCCTTCTGCATAAAAGCGTTCTAAGTTTTGCATTGTGGCTTCTAAAGACTGATTTTGCAGTTTAGCCGCTATCACAATCTGCCGAATGCGTTTTTCAATCAGCCGGTTAAAGACATTATCTAAACCATTTTGATACAGAGAAATCAGTTGGGCGATCGCATTTCCAAAATCTTCTGGCGTTAAACTATTGCAGTTGTGCTGAAATACCCCCCATAAAACTCCTTGCTGCAACGCATAACGTACTTCTTGAGTTTCTTCAAAGTTTGCTTCTAAAAACTGTTCTAAAAAAGGTAGAGCCTCGGACACTGGCATAATCGGTAATAAAATGCGTAATCCGCTTTCATCATCTGACAGCAAAACTAGCAGCCGAAACTTGGGAGTTTCTACTTGCCAAGAACCAGGTGCAATAGCATTGACAGACGCTGCACCAAATAACTCTTTGAGCGTATCCGCGATTTGCGAGGGTGTCATAGTCTTTTTTTTCGCTTCAGTTTCTAGCGTACCTTTTTCAGGTAGCAATATTATCTGCTTTCCTCATAAGTCTTTCTTTTGAGGTAACTAGGTAAGCGTAATTAATTCTTAAGATAAAACCTCACCCTCAATCCGTCTCCTTATTAAGGAGAGGGAAGCTGGAGGCAGGGTGAGGTTTTATATTTAATTCAAACCGCCTACCTAGCTGTCTTTTCATTAATTGCTATTTGCTTTAAATTTCTTGACAGAGGTGCCTGATTAATTCTTCAAACCTTTCTGATAAATTAAAAATACTGAACCAATTGGCCCAGGGTTTTCCACATAAATTTTCTTATTATAGTACAGCCCTGGAGACATTCCTCCATCAAATAACATTCCTTCTTGAATCTTGCCTAAACAGTTGTTGCGAGCAATTCCTTCAAGAACATCATCAAGCATATCTGGTAAAAGCTCTTGATTAAGTTCAGATACTTGAATATCGGAATTTGCCTTCATATCATTGACGAGTAAAATGACATAACCTTTATGAGTAATAGCTACAAGAGAGCGATTTCTTGCTTGTTTGCAAGCAAGTTCTCCTAAATCTTGACAAATATCTTTAAACTTGCCGTTACGATAGAATCTACCATTTCCTCCTACTAAGTTATAGTTTAGATCATTATCCTTTCTTCTTCCTACTTGAAGAGTTACCTGACGCTGGTTTGGTTTAGCTGCTGATATACCGAATGAAGAACGTTTATTCTTAAAATCTCCTGAATATTCCACTCCCCGAGAAATGTTTAACCCTTGAGGTTTATTATTAGTATCGATGTAGTCCGCATTAATTCCTGCAATTGGTAGTTGCCCGTTTAATTTGGCATTTTCGTTACTGACGAGTTCATGAAATAATTTTGGTATATATTCTTGACGAAATTTTCCTTTATTATCTTTTGCATAAAGCTGATGAGACAAACCCAGATTGACTTTGAAGTCTAAGGCTTCTGATTTTGGGTTAAAAATAATGACATGGTTAATACCTTTTGTATCTCTTTCTCCCTGATTATTGGTTTTTAAGAATGCAAGACTGAATTTAGCCTTTTGCCCTAAACAAGTTTGAGACGCTTCACTTGATGCGTTGAAGTTAAGATATTTATACCCTGCTAAAAAACAGATAAAGATTATAGATATCCATAAGTAAATTCTTATTTTTTTATAAAAAAGACAAACTTGAGTCATCATAAGTAAACAATTTCTCTAAAAAATTAAAACTTTACATCGATTTCAGGTGCCAAAAATTAAGGGGCAAACTCTTAGTCGATTAAGTATAGCAATCCTACTTGATTTGCTTGAAAGTGCCTGCGCTTTGCGCATAAGTCGTGCATCCTTAGATTACCAACTTTTTTTATCAGTCGGGAATCTTGTTGTTCAATGATTTAGGATTGCTATATCATGGCAATTTATAATATCAGGATTAAGAGGCGATCATGGTGAAAGAGGCGATGCTCCGGAAGAGCCGCCCCAAAAGGGCGATCGCATGATTGCGGGGGCTTTGCCCCATCGCTCTTGTATTCTGCAAAAACTATATATAGCAGGGAACGCTTAACGCTTAACAGACTTTCAAGTCTATTGGTAACCGTGTGTTCTCATTAGTTCGTGTCCTAATCTACCTGGCGACTGCTATACCTCAACACTTATAGAAACTTGCAAGAATATTTTACAGTACGAGGAGTTCCAAACATGATAAATTCTTTGTTACAGCGCTCACTTACAGAAAAAAACTTTACCAAAACATGAAATCTGTTTCACTATATAGACGTGGCAATCTGAACTAGGCTAAGCTAAGATACGATATCTAGTTATACCAATTTTCTATGAATATGAGTTTAATCTTTCTTAAGAATTTTGTCTGGAAGGCTTACACACTTTGGTTGTTTATCACCAAAGATTAAGCAAAAGTTTAATCCAGAATTGGTATTGCGAAACTTGGTTGATAATTTAGATCTAAGTTAAAATCTTTGCCTAAACAAAAAAATATTGTGAGCTACTGCATGAACCCCTGGTGTCAACAGCGCCAAAATCCTAATTATGTGGAGTGTTGTCAAACCTGTGGGAATAACTTATTTGTAAATGAGCGATATCGATTAGTAAAACCGTTGCGCGAATTGCGCCAAGAACAATATAGCGAAGTCTTTGAGGTAGATGATCGGGGGACGCGAAAAGTCCTAAAGATTCTCAAAGAAGACGAGCCTAAGTTGATCGAAATGTTGCAGCGAGAAGCAAGCGTCTTGAGCACTCTCAAGCACCCAGGAATTCCTAGAATAGATCCGGATGGGTATTTCACCATAACTTTGACGCTTGACTACAGTTATAGGATATTGCACTGCTTAGTGCTTGAGAAAATTGAGGGGCAAAACTTATGGCAGTGGTTAGAGCAAAATCAACCAATTTCTCAAAAGCAAGCTCTAGTTTGGTTGCAACAACTTGTAGAAATTCTAGCTTTAGTCCATGAAAACAAACTTTTCCATCGGGATATTAAGCCATCTAACATTATGCTCAAACCTGATGGTCAACTTGTGTTAATTGACTTTGGTTCTGTTAAATATGGCACAAAAGCTTACTTGAATAGTATACGCAAGGGTTTTGAAGGTACGATAATATTGTCATCTGGTTATACGCCTCCAGAACAAATCGAAGGCAAAGCTGTCAAACAATCGGATTTTTATGCACTAGGACGAACTTTTGTCAACTTATTAACGGGCCGCCCTCCAAGTGCATTTGTTGAGGACTTGACAACAGGTCAGTTGATTTGGCGAGATAGGGCTCCTGAAATCTCAAAGCCATTAGCAGATTTAATTGATTCCCTAATGGCTGTATCTCCAAATAACAGACCTGAAAATACGCGGTTTATATTGCAAAGACTAGAAAAGATTAGTCGCGAAACTGATGAATTGATGCAAGCTATAGAGTCATCAATTCGTTCAAGTTTGTCACAACTGCCTCCACCGGTCAAATATTTTACAGAAAAAATTCTCAAAAAGAAACTTCAGCGGTTAGCCAAGCAAAGTAGAATTCCTAAAATAGCTCTTTACGGGCGTTCTGGAGCGGGCAAATCATCTCTGATTAATGCCATTCTGGGACGGAATGTTACTGAGGTTGGCTTAGCCAGAGCAACAACACAAGTCACTGAAATATACGATTATGAGCGCAACGGGTGGAAATTAAGATTCGTAGACTCACGTGGTGTAGGTGACTCACGCGATCATGCAGCCTTTGAACAAGCCATTAACGAAGTCGTCCAAAACAAAGTAGATATCTTCTTATTTGTGATTCCAGCTGATGAGCGAGCATATGTGCCTAGCGATATTGATTTTCTCACTGAACTCAAATCAACGCACAAGCGAAAACATGGAATTGAACTACCAGTTATTTTAGTTTTAAATAAGATTGATCGAATTCAACCCACTTCGGAGTGGAATCCGCCCTATAACGTTTTTGACTCCCAGATTCGCGACGCCGAACTAAAAACAGCCAGACAGCAAGCAAAGGAAGCAAATATTCGTGATTGCGTTATGGCGAGAATCACCGAGTACAAAACTCTGAGTTCAATGTATGTTCATGTTTGTACTTTATGGGATGAGTACGACGATAAACGCTACAACGTAGAAGAACTCGCTCTACAAATATATAAATGTATTCCTGACGAAGCTGGTAAACAGGGCTTTGGAGGAGCAACCGCCGCGATCGCACTCAAGAGAGCTGTTGCTCGGGACTATACATTTGTCGCCGCATGTTTGGCATTTATTGCTGGCTGGTTTCCTTTTGGTGAGCAAAAGGGAGTGTTGTCGATACAACGTCGCTTAGTCAGTATGATTGCCCAAATTGCTACTAACGCAGACCAAAGTAATGAAGCGGAAAAATTATTAAGACAATTAGGTGTTCAACAAGGTGATACGAAATCACATCTGTCTACGACATTGGCAATTGGTGAAGCGGCGATTCGTTATTTTATCGAGCAAGACAGCACTATCGAACAAGCCCAGCAGGCTTTTGCTGAAGAAAAAGAGCGGCGAGAACCAGAATTTCAAGAGGCACTCAAGGGAGGAACTAACAAAGTAGTCAGCAAACTGCGAGAGATAGATCAAGAACTGTATGAGCGCTACGGTTTGCCGCGTATCTATGACGATGATTAAGGATGATATATTGTGAAACTTGACAGAATATTGGAGTCTAAACCAAAACTGAAAAAATTAAAGTGCAAAAAAAGCTGGCTGTCACTGAATTGGAAAATCTGTTTACCCTTGGCAGCTATAATTGTGCTGATTTTGAATTACGCCGCAGTTGCCCAAACTTCCACATCCGCAGTCAAACCCTCTCTAAGCTTAGAAGTAGGTGTAGACACGGTATGGGTGCTGTTCACTGGCTGTTTAGTGTTTTTTATGAATGCTGGCTTTGCAATGTTGGAAACAGGCTTGTGTCGCTACAAGAATGCCGTCAATATATTAGCTCAAAACTTCATTGTATTTGCAGTGGCGACAGTGGCTTTCTGGGTAATTGGCTGTGCGCTTATGTTTGGGGACAACACAAATCCATTGTTTGGAACAAAAGGTTGGTTTTTTGATGGGACAGACCAACAGATGTTTAAATCCCTCAAGTCTGATGTACCTAAGTCAGCTCTATTTTTCTTTGAACTGGTTTTTGCAGGCATAGCAGCAACTATTTTCACTGGAGCGGTTGCTGAACGGATTAAGTTTATTGCATTTTTGACCTTTAGCTTTTTACTGATTGCGATTTGTTACCCAATTACTGGTCACTGGATTTGGGGAGGTGGTTGGCTATCCAAATTAGGATTTTACGATTTTGCCGGTTCGACTGTGGTTCATTCGGTTGGTGGTTGGGCTGCTTTAGTGGGAGCTTGGCTGTTGGGACCACGTTTGTACAAACTTGAATCATACGGTGCACCGATTTATCGCTATTTAAAAAACGGTAGCAACATTGCTATGCCTGGGCATAATCAGAGTATGGCTACTCTGGGGAGTTTTATTCTTTGGTTGGGCTGGTTTGGCTTTAATGCAGGCTCAACGCTGAAAGCTGATCCTGGTGCGATCGCTCATATTTTCCTCACAACCAACATGGCAGGTGCAACAGGTGGTATTGCAGCAACCCTGATTTCCTGGTGGCGCTTTGGTAAGCCTGAACTTACCATGATCCTCAATGGAGTCTTGGCAGGTTTGGTATCGATTACGGCTTCCTCTGCCTTCGTGACCGTTCGTAGTGCGTTTTGGATTGGTCTGATTGCAGGAATCCTTGTGTTTTTCTCGGTACTTTTTATAGACGCAAACTTAAAAATTGATGACCCAGTAGGTGCTATCTCAGTTCACCTTGTCAATGGTATCTGGGGGACACTAGCCGTGGGCTTATTTAGCGTCGGTATAGAAGATAAACTACGCAATAATGCTGTGCAATTTGCGCCTGGTCCAAAACCGGGATTATTCTATGGTGGGGGTTTAGAACAATTATTGATTCAGTTACTTGGCATAATCTCAGTGGGTATTTTCACATTTGTCTTCAGCGCTCTTGCTTGGTCAGCAATTCAAGCTACAGTTGGTCTGCGAGTTTCACCCCAAGCGGAACTTGATGGTTTGGATATTAGTGAGCATGACATGGATGGTTACCACGGCTTTGAGAAGAAAGAGGTGTAGCAAATCTTTAGTCCTTACTCAGGTATCTTACTTCCTCTATACATCAGAGGATTGGAAAATCTACCATATCTTTTTGCAATTTTTGATACAGATTCTTGCAATTTTGTCTGATTGGAGTCTGTGCTCTGGGACTCCTCATCTTTAAGTACAGCGTTCAACTTATCCACAGTGCGATTGATATCTACAAGTAGCATCCCTTCTGGAATCTTACTGGCTATGACTAGTAATAAAATATCAGGGCTACAGGTGGTTAAAATCATATAACCGTCTGTACCTTTAACCGAAATCTGCTCAATCCCCTCCCATTGGACTTCCTTACGGGTGCGGTGAGCCAAATAAATCATCGTTCCCGCCATAATCAATGCGGAATCATCATCCATCCCAATTGTTGTGATCGGCTTACCCTCAGAATTCACAAGTGCTGTACCCTGAAAGCCCATCGTGTTACTAGCAAATTTTTTTAAAATTGCCTTAATCTCATCTATATTCATAGCTCGCTATATGTCTGATTATGCTAGAGGATATCACTTTTTTGATGATAACCGAGCAAATTTTCGGACATTGATCGTCATAGCTTCTTGACATCCTCCCCGCGCTAACCTGGAGTACCAGGTATAGCCGGAGATTCCAAAGATTGCTCTTTATAGGCTACCAAGTCATTAGAGTGGACTACGCACCTTGCCTTTTTTACAGCAAAGTCTTTACACTGCTTACTTACCTTGAGGTGCTAGGCTATATTCGCCAGAAGCGGACTTATTATAATACCGCCTTGAGGAGTACCTTGTTCGGTACTGTGGAATATCTCGGCTTCTACGTATCCTGCTTTTAGCCACTATTTGATTAACTACTCTGTCGGGGATTGTTCCGATACGAAATAGAAGTGAACGAATGCGATCGCTTAGCTGGAGCATAGCGGCAGATCACTAGTGAGAATAGGATATGAATTAGGAGTGATCACTTCAAAACTCATAACTCCTAACTCATAGCTATTATTTCAATTACCAAGTTGGATCACTAAACAAATTTATCGTCAACTCTTCGCGTCTTGGCGGTACTGCTGTAATGCAAGCACGAATGGTATGTCCATCCTCAACTTCCACACTGCAAGCGTGACATGACCCCATCAGACACCCAGTGGGAATAAACACGCCTGCTCGGTCTGCTACATCGAGCAGAGGTTCTCCCACTTCAGCATCAATTGTAACATCATCTGGTAGGAAGCGGACGCGAACAGTCATGAAAACTACCCTCAAGGTAAATACGGTGTTAAGTCCAAATGGCGTTCAACTTCAGCAGCGATAGAGTCTAAAATATGCTCTCTTTGTTCCCGGTAATTGGCAACTCCTGTTGGCAAAGATTTTAAACCCCGCTGTTGACGTAGACGATTTAACCAAGCACGTCTCCAAGGACCATTGTCGAAGATACCGTGGAGATAAGTACCCCAGACCGATAAGCAATTATCCACCAAACCTAAATTAGCATCATCGAATAAAGTATGGTAATTTTCGGTTTCTGTGGGAGGAATTTCTATACGTGATCGCCCTTGATGAATTTCAAACCCGATTACGGGTAAGCCCATTTGTGGAAAATGCGAGTTAACTTGGCGTTGACGAGCGACTTTCTGTCCTGTGATCACAGTTTTTATCGGTAATAACCCTAGTCCTTGATATCTACCTGCTTGTCCTTCAAGTCCCTCTGGATCGGCTATCATTTGACCTAATATTTGGTAGCCGCCACAGATGCCTAAAACTGTGCCACCTGCTGCGGCATAATGTTGAATTGCTTCTGCCATACCGCTTTTTTGCAGCGATATCAAGTCAGGAATTGTTGTTTTTGTGCCAGGAATAATCAGTGCATCAGGATGTCCCAATTCTTGCTTGGGACTAATATATTTTACCCCAACACTAGGTTCTGATTCTAGTGGATCAAAGTCAGTAAAGTTAGAAATTCTCGGTAAGCGGATGACACTAATATTGAGTTCAGCTTGAAATTTTTGTACTCTTTGTTCCAAAAGATCGAGGGAATCTTCCGCAGGATATAACTCTTCTAAGTAAGGGATAACACCGATAACAGGAATACCAGTGCGTTCTTCCAACCATTTTATTCCTGGTTCTAGGAGCGATCGCTGTCCACGGAATTTATTAATCACAATACCGCGAATTAAAGCGCGTTCTTCTGGTTCGAGTAACTCCAAGGTTCCCACAACATGGGCGAAAGCACCTCCTCTGTCAATATCAACAACTAGTAGAGTTGATGCATTCAGGTATTTTGCTACCCGCATATTGGTTAAGTCTCGGTGCTTGATGTTAATCTCCGCAGGACTACCAGCACCTTCACAAACCAACAAATCAAATTCTGTACTCAGATGCTGTAGAGATTCTTCAATTGCCCGCCACCCTAGTTCAAAATATTGTTCGTAGTACTCTACAGCGCTAACTCTAGCCATAGGTTTTCCCTTGATAATGACTTGAGAAGTCATATCTCCTTGTGGTTTGAGTAAAATAGGATTCATTTCTATCCAAGGGACAACTCCCGCAGCCCAAGCTTGTACCGCCTGGGCGTAGCCAATTTCTCCACCATTAGCGGTCACATAAGCATTTAAAGCCATATTTTGACCTTTGAAGGGAGCCACTCGCCAGCCACGGCGCGATAGTATACGACAAATAGCTGCCGTTAACAGTGATTTCCCGGCGTGGGATGTTGTTCCCACTATCATAATTGCTTTCATTTCAAACCTCCAGGAGATCCCTGCTGAATTCGGTATATAAATGAGAACCGCTATATACTCTTAATTCTAAAAGGGTAACCTAAACCAACGAAGAACGGCATTGTATAGGTTGTCACTCCATGTAGAAGTCCGCCAAGATTTTGTTTGAAATTGTTCTACTATCTGACGACCAACAGGAGTGAGGCGGAAACTATCTGTAATTCCTTGACCATCTACTTCGCGCCGCAGAACACCCACTTGAATCAGCCACACAAGTGCATTATCTGCTACTAACTCGGAAAGAGAATGTTTAGTGTAGCCATTTTGCACACCAGTACTAGCAGTTATTTCACTTAATGCTACTCGACGGGAGCGCATTGTTTCAAACAAGCAAGGATTGAAGGGAGAACACACTAAGGCCCGTTCGGCTCGTTCTAGGGTACTGCGAGAATAGGTAAAGGTTTTCTGGTTTTGAGAATCAATACGAGGCATGTTGTAAATTTGAATACTTTTTAGCTAAGAAAGAGGGGAGTTGAATTTTTAATAAGCCCATGGGCTTGTATGGATGAATCTCACACCTCGAAGCTGTGGGTGCATCAAAAAATATTAGCAAATAGTTAACAATAGCATACACTATGCAAGTCAACACAGGCAGGTGCGTTAACATCCTATTAATGTAAATCACATTACACAAAGCTTATGGAACCAGATTCTCTACCAACTGAGGTGATTCTGACGCATTCACGTCAGTCCCTTGGAAGTATGAAACTTGATTGGGCACCACAACCTGGGAACTATGTTGACTTTGAAGGCAAAACATACGCAGTTTTAGAGCGCCGCCACCGTTATCAACTCAGGGCAGGGCGCTATCGTTTGCAAAAAATTGCTTTATACGTACAGTCCGCTATACGACCAAGTGAAAAAAGTCTTGTAGCAGGACGCTGGGTGATCGGCGATGCCACCTGCCGCTACAATGCTTGTTCAGAAATCATGCGCTGTGCGGTTAACCCAGATGGACCATGTGAAACATGCCGCTACTACGAGAGTGCGTAAGTGCTGAGTAAAGTAAAGGAAGTTGAGAAACAATCACTCATCACTCATGACTCAGCATTCCCAAATACCTCTGTGACTGCTAAACGCGAACCATTAACAAAATCCCATCCTGACTGAGGACGTTTGCCAGCACTTTGAATTTCTCGCAAGAGCAATAAGCCTTCTCCAGTTTGGACAATTGCTCCCATCCCCTTGATGATGCTTACAACTTCCCCTGGACTACCCGAAGCAGTTGACAAATTAGGTAATTGATGGTTTAAGTCTTGGAGTTCTGCTGGTAGTTCATAACCATCAGCATCATCAAGGGGAGCAGTGGCAGTAATTTTCAATGGTTGGTTGCGGAAGATAGTGGTACAGTCTGGATAAAACCCTCTGGTTTGATTGTGTAATTGTATAGCACTCTTTGACCAATCTAATTGATAATCCTCTTTTTTAATCAAAGGCGCATAAGTCGCTTGAGAATTATCTTGAGCAATTGGCTGAATTTCCTGAAGTTCCAGCTTGCACAAAGTCTCTACCAACAAATCTGCACCCATAACTGCAAGTTTTTCTGCCAAATCATGAGCATTATTTAGCAGTTCTATCGGTGTTGTCGCTTTGAGAAGCATTGCACCAGTATCCATTCCTGCATCCATTAACATTGTGGTGATACCGGTTTGAGTCTCGCCGTTATACAAACACCACTGAATCGGAGCAGCACCTCGATACTTGGGTAAAATTGAGCCATGCACATTAACACAACCCAATTTAGGCATATCTAAAATTTCTTGAGAGAGAATTTGCCCATAAGCAACGACGACAAACACATCAGCGTCTGAGTTTTTGAGTTTCGTTAAAGTTTCAATGTCTTTTTTCACCCGCGGAGGTTGCCATACAGGGACATTAGCAGAGGTGGCGACAGCTTTTACTGGTGAGGGTATCAGTTGATTTCCACGTCCCCGACGTTTATCAGGCTGTGTTACAACTGCCAAGACATCAAATTCTGGATGATTCAGTAGTTTTTCCAGAGTTGGTACAGCAAAACTAGGAGTGCCAAAGAATACGATTTTCATCAGTCATCAGTTATTAGGAGGCAGTGCTCGAAAGCGGGTTCAGTCAGGCTACAGGACATGTGCGCCTTTGCGGCTGTGCCGACGTTAAAGCACAAGCGCCTCACCTGCCGTTCATGATTGAGCCACTGCGTTATATCGTACTCGAACTGACTTGATCTCCTGTTTTTTCCTAGAGCTGTTAAGATAATTCCTCAAGCGTTGTATTTTTTTGATCTTCGATCATTTTTGCGATCAGCCTTTATGCTTTAATGGGTCAATTAACATTTGTGTATCCCTATCCCAAAAGTATTGGGGAATTCTCTAAGATGTTGTACAAGCGATTTACGGAGCGGGTTTATCAGTCGTCCTAATTTGTTGGTTTTGTTAAACCTCTTAAGAACCGCCTGAGTGATGGTTTCCAATTTTTTGGTTTACTACCGTTCCGAAAAATCCTGTACGCAGAACGGGTACTACTAATGACTCAGTTTTGTAAAAGTATGCGAAATTTGAGTAAACTATATCGTTAAAACTGCTAGTTCCTTGTTATACATATTAATGATAGCTTGCTCTATTGCTGCATTCCTGTCTGCTCCTCACACAGCAACCGCCCTCTAGGAAGTCAACAAATGCTTAAACATCTTATGCTGTCTGGATGGTTCCGTGCGCAACCATTCGTTAAGTACCTCGTTTTTGTGATGCTGATCGCGCCCTTGACGGCAGCATCAGAGGACATGACTTCGGCACAACAAATACAAGGCGCTAAAGTACCTTCTGTAACAACACAGCCAGACTCTGTAGCAGTTCACTCCCAGTTAAAGGCAACGGCTGCGGTTGATCAAGCTAATTTCATTTCAGTACCAAAAGCAGCGCCAATCAACTCCCTGACAGAAAAATCTGACTCTATACCAAAGTCTGTAAGTGCGGTTTCCCAACCGCAAACACAAATAGATGAACAAACAAATAAAATTGATGCTTTAACTGTTAAAGATAGTTCTGAGTCAGTTCAGATGCCGGTGGATAATGATTCATTGGCACCAGTTGAGCTAGCGCCACTACCACAAGAATCTGAGTCGGCATCAAACGAGATGGCAGCTAGTCAACAAAATTTAGTGCAACGATTGAAAGCCTCTAAAGTTATAGCGTTGGCAACGAACAATGTCTCTGCATCTGGGGAAGTGCCTGCTGCTAAAACATTGGAAACAGTTAAAATTGATCCTTTCAAAAAAGGACAACAAAAGTCAACAGCAGTGCCTGTTGTAGAACAATCACGACAACAAGCTCAAGCCGCACAGCAAGATCCTATAGGAAGTCCCCATCCTATTCCTTGGGCTTGGATACAGGCGACTCAAGATGCTATTAGTTCTAGAGGTGCTTCTGGAGTGCGTTACTACCGCAGTATGCCTGTTATTTCTGCAGATGGTAGATATGCTATGTACAGCCGTGTACAACTGGAAGTCCGACCACAAATGTACAATAGCCGCGTGAATAGTGTTCTGTTTGTAGAAGATAGGCAAACTAAGAACTTGCGAGTGGTTAGCTCAACTGCTCCGATTAATGATCCCCTATTAAAGGTTCAGGTTTCCTCAGCAAGTGATTCACAAGGAACTATTGCGGTATTGGTTCCTGTTAGCTGGTCACAGAAAGGCGATCGCTTTTTAGCACGCAAGCTTGAAGGAGCGATGAACACTTCTGATGTCACAGATTATGCAGTCATATGGGATCGGGAACAAAATCGTTCTGAGAGTGTCACTCCTTCACAAGAACAATATAAACACGATATCGCTGTGTTGTTAGGTTGGAGTAAAACTCACCCTGACCAAGTGGTATTTCGTGCCGGCGAATTAGGTGAAGAACAATGGTCCTTGGTGACAGTTGCTTACGATGGCAAAACTACATCTGCTACAACTACAGAGCAGCCAGTTATCTATGGTCAAAGGATAACAGACGTCTGGGCTGGTCCACAAGTCGCCTACAGGTAGATCATATTTGTCCAGTTGCCCATAACTAAGACTAACACAGAAAAAATCAAACCTTTAATTTAGCGACTGAGTGAAAATATTCGCGTTCAAGAGTAATAATTCAATCACTTCAGTCGCTTAACTAGTTTTTACAAATTGGAATCTGAGCCTGAAAAAGAGCAGAAATCTAAAATAGAAAATCTCTACTTTTCTAGGCTCAATCTTCAAAAATGATAGAAAAGTCAAGAAGCCGGTGGATAAAACTTCTGCATTTTGTTTGCCTATTTAATAGGCACCTGTCTTGTTCAGAACAACTAGAACAGTTTTGAACAAAATTTTCACATCTAGCCAGATTGACCAATTTTCAATGTAAGAGAGATCTAATTTCACCGCGTCTTCAAAGTTATCAATATTGGAACGTCCAGAAACCTGCCACCATCCAGTAATACCGGGCAACACTTCTTGACGGATAAAATGTCCTGTTTGGAATTTATCTACATCTCTTAGAGGAAGAGGACGCGGACCGACCAAACTCATTTGTCCAAGTAAAACATTTAAAAGTTGGGGCAATTCATCTAGACTATAACGGCGCAGAAATTTACCAACTTTTGTGATCCGAGGATCATCCTTCATCTTAAACAGGACACCATCTTTGATTTCATTGTTTGTTTCTAAGGCTTTTTGCATCTTTTCCGCATCGGTTACCATTGTGCGGAACTTACAAATTTGAAACTTCTTACAATGTAGACCAATTCGATCCTGCCTGAACAAGATTGGTCCTGGAGAATCGAGCTTAATCAGCAGAGCAATTAACGCAAAAACAGGTGAGAGTATTAGTAACAAAATAATGGAACAACAAAGGTCAAAAGACCGCTTCACCCAAAAATCACTGCCTGCAATAATGGGTGCTGGAATACTCATACAAGGGACTCCACCTATGACCCATAATACGGATTTAGGATGGAAAGCAGTGGTTTGTGTAGGGAGTATTCTCAGGGTAATACCAGCTGTGTAAAAATGCCAGCAAATAAACAAACGATTTTTAATGGCATTCCAAGAAACAAAAACCTCTACTATTCCTTGATTGCGAAGATATTCAAAGGTTTGTTCTCTGTTAAGTCTGTCGAGACACTTAGAGTTAGAAGTACCCTGTACAATATAGCACTGTTCTTGTTGTATTAACTTAATATGACTCTCTTGTTCTTGTTTATCTGAAATCAGAAAAACGGGATAACAAATAGCTTTTTTCTTGCGAAGAAGTGTAGTGGTAATATCAAAGAGATAACGCCCGATACAAATGAAGGCAACAGATAAAAACCACAAGATTATAAAAAAGGTTCGAGAAAAATAACTCCCGGATTCGTAGAAAAGATCAATCAGCAAGAGGAACATTTGTGACAAAGATACTGCTTTAATCAGATTATAATAGTTACGACGATCAATGCCTCCTTTATAAAGTCCTTGAGCTGCAATAATTCCTATTTCAATAGTTAAAACTAGCGGTAGTTGAGATATATTGTGTGTCCAATGAAATACTAATTTAGTCCCAAAAGATACGGAAAACTTCCATGCAATGATTAGGGAAATAACATCCAAAAAGATAAGTATTAAGACCCGCAAAAGTCGGATAGCTAATCCTCTCTGTATCCTTGTACCTTTGGGTGAACGTATATCGGGTTTTAAATTTACTTTTGATTCACTTCTGGAAGCCACAATTCGTATCCCTCCTTATATTTGTGCCGTTATGGCGATTGTTATTCGAGTCGAATACATTTGGTGTATGCAACCATAGGCTCTTACCGTTAAAGGCAAGAGTGATTCTTAATAAATCTGATCGAGAATTGAAATTAACGCTTTGGAGCTTTGTCAAACGCTCTTGCCATAGCATTCCATGCCAATTTAGGTTTGAGATTAAAATCGAAAGGTAAAGGTCGTAATGGCGCTCTGTCTGAGCGAGGAAACCTCGAAAGCCAGGTGTCGCTATCAGTAAATCCCCAACTTATGACAGCAATGACAGCTGGTTCATTTAGAACAACAGAAAGATAGTCTTCGTAGACACTTGCAACCATGCGATCGCGGACATCTATATCTTTAGGCAAGTCATTATCTGCTACATCTAGCTCAGTAATCAGAATTTTTAGACCAAGACTGGCAACATCACGTAGAAAAGCTCTCAGTTTTTTTGGATTGAATGGTTTATCTGCAAACAAGTGAGCTTGTATGCCTAAGGCTTGAACAGGTGTACCTTTAGACTTCAAAGTTTCTAGCAATTTCAGTGTAGCGATTCTTCTTGCTTCATGCTCGGGTATATCATGATCCAATAAAGCATCGTTATATACCAACAGCGCCTTGGGATCAGCATCTCTAGCAGTGCGAAAGGCAATGTCGATATAATCTGGACCCAAAAACTTTAGCCAAGGTGTGTTTTGTAAATTATCAGGTCGTCCGTGTTTCGGCTCAATTGCCTCGTTTACCACATCCCATGAGTGAATTCGTCCAGCATACCGTTTAACAATTGTTGAAACATGGTTTGTTAGAATGTTCTCAATTTCTTTAGAAGTCGTTTTTTGGTCTTGAAATTTACTAGTTAACCAATCAGGAATGACTTGATGCCAAACTAAAGGATGTCCCCGGAAAAGCATCCCATGTTCAGACGCAAATTGGGCAAAAGAATCAGTATCATGAAAGTTAAAATGATTGATACTAGGTCGAGTTACACCCCAATAAAACCCCCCTACTAGAAGACCGCACTCCCGAATGAAAGCAGACTGTAACTGCTTATTTTTGGATAAATTTTCGTAACCAAAAGACGGAAATGCTCCATAGATTAATCCTTTAAGAGCAGCCCGTTTGCGTAAAGAAGTATTACCGACCACAGAAAAACGTCTCTTTGGGCTATATGGAGCTTTAACTTGATTGTAGTTCTTGAATCTATTGGCACAAGCAAAAGGAACCGTGCTTGTTAAAGTTCCTAATCCTAGTAGAAGTTCACGCCGTTTGATCAAAAATCGCATTTTGATTAATTGTTAGTACATTAACTCTGCTAACAACATTTTCACACTTTTACCAGCCACTGACCAGTTAAGACGAGACTGATATTCATGAAATGAGGATAATGCTAGTTGTTTGTACCTTGAGTACTCAACAAATAAATTAGAAATGTAGTCACAATATTCTTTAATACTGGCTTCTTTAGAAAAGGTTTTACCGTTCACATTATCTTTGATAATTGTTCCAATTCCACCAACATTCGTTGCAAGACAAGGAACACCAAATGAGTTTGCTTCACAAAACACTACTCCAAAGCACTCTGCTTTAGAAGGCACAATAAGGAAATGTGCAGTAGATAAGAGTGAATCAAGCTGCTTTCTACCCTCCACAGTAGATTTGCTAATAAAATCAAATACTTTAACATAACTGGGTAGCTGTTGATCAACAATAGGTAGACAGCCTACAACTGACAACTCTGTACTTAAACCTGACTGATTTAATTGTCTGGCCACTTCAAGAGCAACATCGCCACCCTTTCTATACCAATCAACACCTAAGAAGACTAGATTACATTGATTTGAGGGTCTTGAATCTATAAGTGCTTTAATATCATCAAGAGTTTGCTCTGATTCTATGTTGGCACCGAAGGGGACAATTTTTACCTTTGCTGGGTCAATTTGATAGTTATCAATCGCTGTTTTAGCAGCCCATTCTGATGAATAGATTGCTAATTGACATCGTTCGAGAGCAGATCTTTCTGCAGCGTGACCGCTTTGAATAGTTTCTTGGCACAAATTACTGAATTGCGGATAAAAATCAACCATGCCTGCGAAGGTGGCATCGGTCCAAAAGGCAATTGGTTGATTGCAATCAAGATAGGAGATGGGAATGGTTCCTTCGCTGAATACAATGTCACAATTAAGCTGAGATAACTTGCTAGCAACCTGCTTTGCATAATGCTTCAAAATGAACGGTTCTCTATCTCGTAAGTATCTCTTTTTAGGGAAGGCACGGTATGCAAGTTGCTTTCCTTGAAATAATAAAACATTTTTCTGTTTTAAACAACAGATGTAATCAACCTTAGCGTCTTGTTGGCGTAGTGTCTGCACCATATGGTAAACAGTCCCCGACCACGCTTTAATATTGGTAGCATCATGCCTGGTTACATAAGCTAGTTTCATTGCTTTTGTGTGTTTATAATAAGTGTGCTATTGGACTCGTATTTGATTTTTAACGAAGCTAGGTACACTTTTTTTGCTTCTTAAGCGTTAAGCGTCTCTACTTTGTCAATTCACCCTTCGGGTTTGCCCTATGGCTAACGCCACGCCTTACGGCTATCGGGTTCGCAGTCGCCTCTGTCGGGAAACCCTCATCAAGCACTGGTCTCACCAAATAAAACCGGATTCCTATATCAGATCGTCGTTTTGTAATGACGCTGCATAATGACTATCATGAAGAGTTAATCTAGGGAATTTGTTTCAAACAGTCTCCAGCCGAACTTGCTTGCTAGCCATTGCATCACAAAAAACAGCAAAAATCGTGGATTGTGCTTAAAGTAACGTTTCCATAAACGTTTTGGTTCCATGATCAGCCTAAAGAGCCACTCCATACCCCTTTTCTGCATCCAGCTAGGGGCTTGCTTAACACGGCCTGAATGAAAATCGAAGGCGGCACCGACACCAAGGGTGACGGCAGGAATCCGGTTTTTGTGAGCTGCCATCCACAATTCTTGTCTAGGACAACCGATGCCCACAAATAAAATTCGTGCGCCTGACTCTACAATTTGCTGGGTGTAGGCATCATCTTCTTCGGGTGTTAACGGGCGAAAAGGTGGGGAAATTTTACAGGCAATTTGAAGGTCTGGAAAACGCTGATGCAAAAATTTTACAAATGCACCTAAGCTTTCTGATGTTCCACCATAAAGCCCAATTGGTATACCAGCTTTTGCTGCAGCTTCGCATACGTACAGCGTCAGGGTAGGGCCGTAGACTCGGGAGGCATTTTTGACACCAAGCGCAGTCAAAGCCCAAACTAAGGGCATACCATCGGGTGTTACTAGGGCAGCACTGTTAACTACACTCGCAAATGCAGGATTGTCGTAAACTTCCATAGTCATGTGGACGTTAGCGACACAGATGTAGCAACTTTTTCTCGCTTGGGCCCAGTCCAAAATCCGCTGTGTAGCGTCTTCGTAACTGGTAATGTCCACTCGCATGCCCACTATATAGCGGTGCTTAAGAAGATTCCGTTGACGATTTGTGAGCTTCATGTAGTATTATCTCCGTGTCAAGACGCACATTACGCATACTGAAGTTGCTAAAAAAGGTACGGGTTCAGAACAGATGAATCTGCCTGAACCCGCTATAATTGCAACACGCATATTTAATTTCAAGATAAGTTTGATCACGTTTGCTAGGTCATCATTAACTCACCTCTTACAGTTGACAACTCGGTTATAAATATCCATCAACATCTGATAATTTCTTTGTGCCGTGTACTTCGCTTCAAACTCAGCTCTAGCTTCTCGCCGCATATGAGTGAGCTTTCCTGGATTCGCTAAAATCGACTCCACCTTGGCTATTAAATCATCCGCATCACCAGGACGGAAGTAAAACCCAGTTCTGCCAGGATCTACAACCTCTGCTATTGCACCGATATTTGCAGCGAGCACAGGAGTACCTTTAGCAAAAGCCTCGATAGCTACAAGACCAAAGGTTTCATACCATTCTGACGGAAAGACTAAAAACATGGCTTCACCCATCAAAGAATGCACTTCTTGTGTCGATCTACGTCCAAGGTATTCCACTTGGGAAAGTTTATTAGCTGCTTGTTTTACTTGATCGGCTAACGGGCCATCCCCCACAATCTTCAAAGGAATTTGTGTGTCAAGTTTTTCCCAAGCTTTTATAAGTGTTTTTATTCCTTTTTCAGGCGACAGGCGACCGACAAAGAGCGCATATTTACCTTTTCCATGACCTTCACCAGGGTCAGGATAGATAAAATTTGGTTTGACAGTAAGCTTTGATGGAGGCAAGTTTGCTTGAATAAATTTATTGCGGGCAAACTCTGTAATGGTGATGTATTGGTCTACATTGTTTTCCCAGGTTTGTAGAAATCGATGTACAAATTGCATCGTTGCAACGACACTTGCCGCTGTTTTACTATCCCGATAACAACCGTGATAAATACCAGGCCAAGGAAAAGATTTTCCAAGGCAGTCTTCACACACCTTGCCCTCTCGAAAGAAATAGGAATTGAGGCAAAATAAACGATAGTTATGCAGTGTTTGTACCACTGGTATACCTACCTCCTGACAGGCATAGTGAACCGAAGGCGACAACAGTGGGAAAAAGTTATGTATATGCACAACATCAGGTTGAAACCTGGCAATTTCTGCAAGTACTAACTGTTTTGATGAGAGGGAATAAATGGCACTGACAGCTGCCTTAAATTTTTCTAAAGAACTCGTAATATTGTCATTATTGACTTCCAGTAAAGCTATAGTGTGACCATTTGCCTCTAAAAGGGCTTTTTCTGTTTGCATGGTGACATCTTCGCCACCACCAATTTGATAGCGATTATGTAAAATTAAGATGCGCACGATTGTCTGACTCCTGTATTTTAATCAACAGCTTGATGTTGCCATTGATTAAAGTAATAACCTTTCATTCCTTTGAGAAGGTAACGCTTTCCACGTGCCATTAATTTCAACATTTCTCGTAAATACGCTCGTGCAGATGAGGGTACTTTTTGCAATAATTCATCATGACGAAGTAAAGCCATCTCTTGTTCATTAATTTGTTTCTGTAATGCAACTACAGATTTGTTTTCTGTGTGCCATCTAAAATCTGCTAGATAAGAATGAACGTGAATGAATTTATATCTTTTTAAAGCTAATCTCAGAAAAAATTCGTAATCCATCGCATATTGAAAAGAATCATCTAAAAAGTTTCCTTCATCAAATATCCTTCGTTTAAAGAATGTAGAAGTACTGGGTATATATAAAACATGAAGATATTTCAGTATGAAATAGTCAAAATCGATTTCTCTTCGGGATTGAAAAACATCTCCCTTTTCATTTATCCAACGATAGTCTCCATAAGCAATATCACTTTGCGGAGCTTCTGCGAAGCAGTTTGCTATCTTTTGAAAGCATCCAGGAAGATATTTGTCGTCTGCATTGAGCCAACCGACTATGTCACCTGTCGCCATACTAAAGCCTTTGTTAAGAGCGTCACTTTGACCCTTATCACGCTCAGATTTCCAAATCAGATGATCATATTTTTTGAGATGTTCAATAGTTTTATCTGTTGAACAATTATCTAAAATGATATGTTCAAAGTTGGGATAATTTTGTTCTTTTACGCTTTGGATGGCAAAATCTATATAATTACCTTGATTAAAAGAGGGGGTAATTATTGATATTTTGGGATACATTTTGATGACTCCTGATCAAATAGCTTAATGGAGGGTTGATGAAAACGATGTTTTGAAAATAAAAACTACAAATAAATTTATTTGTAGTTTTCACTACCAAGACACTTATCTTTTTTGGTTTGCTCTACTTAAGAGTTCTGTGTACATCGATAGATACCGTTGAGCTTGGATTTGCATAGTAAATTCTTGTTCTGCTTTCTCACGAGCATGATGACAAAGTTTTTGATATCGCTCTGTGTTTTCTAAAACCCAAGTAATTCCGTAGCTCAAATCTTCTATCTTGTAAGGTTGAGCTAAATAACCATTTTTCTGGTGCTCAATCATATCAGGCATACCACCAATATGAAAAGCAATACAGGGGGTACCACAAGCAATAGCTTCCATTACAGTGTTGGGCAAGTTATCCTCAATTGAAGGTGCAATGAAAACATCTGCTGCCGAATAAACTAAAGACAATGAAACATCATCTGCTAATTTCCCTGTGTAATGAGTGCGAAAGCCTAGGTCAATCTGATTATCAGATTGTGAAGACCCAAATATAACTAGTTCTAATCTGTCTTGCCAAACAGATTTACTTAAATCTTGCAGTGCTGCTTGTAATAAAGTAAATCCTTTTCTCTTATGCTGTGTTGCATTAACTGCTCCAAAAACAATAAGTTGCTTATCTTGAGGTAGATTGAGTAACTCCCTTGCTATATGTTTATTGACTGGCTTGTATTTGTTAGTATCAAGACCATTAGGAATGACTTCTACTCGTGTATTTCGGAAAATAGAACTGGCTTGAGCACATTTAGCAAGCCATGAGCTAGGAGAGACAAGTGTAATATCAGCTTCTTGCCAAGCTCTAGCTTTACGTTGCCATTGCCAGCGAGATAAATCTCTTTGTTTTTGACTATTAAGTTGGGGACAAGCGCCACAAGAATTCATGTAGCGATCGCAGTTCTGGCTATAATGACAGCCTCCCGTAAATGCCCACATATCATGAAGAGTCCAGACTATAGGCTTATTTAGCTTTGCAATGGTTTCAACCTCTAAATAACCATTACTAATCCAGTGCAGATTTAGGATATCAGGATTGAGTTGTTTAACTTGAGGACAGACTCTATCTGGAAGCCAAGATAAATAATAGTCAGTCAGTTCTCGCTGGGGATAAAAATTTAGCAGCAGTCTACTTAAAGATGGTCTAAGCTTGGCAATTCCCTTTTCTAACTTAGTGTGTTGAGCAATAACTGTTTTATCATCAGTATTTTTGGCTTGTACTAAAAGTTGGGAATTGATGCCTATACTGTGTAAACCTTGATGAAGTCGATATACAGCCCGACCAGCTCCTCCACTATCGTAAGTACTCATCTGTAAAACTTTCATATATCAATTTCCTCTTTGATCTAAATAATCCCTATTTTTTACCTTTGTAGACAAATTTAAAGCATTTTACTTTTTCAAAAATATTTAAAAAGGATCGAAAAAATGGATTTTTTTAATTAGTAGGGATAGAATTTTTGTATTTACTGAGTAAAGCTGTCATTTTTAAGCTACTAATTAAGATTCCAATTATAAACAAAATATCCCATCCTGCTTCAATGTAAGCATTAGAAATAAAGGCCCAAATACAATATCCGATAACACAACAAAATAATGTTTTCCCAAAAAGTGAAATTTCCTGGTCTTGAAAGATTGATAACTGAAAAGATTCTTTCAAGAGAGTAAGGAGAAATCCTAAGTATATAGAAAATCCAACTATTCCCCACGACACATAAGTCCAAACATATACATTATGTGAGGGAATAACTTCAAATGCGTTCTCTTCACCAGCACCTCTAACAATTCCATTGATACGACAAACATATTCCCAACCACGGGAGCCAAAACCAAAAAGAGGTGAATTTTCATATGTGTAATTACTAGTAGGAGTCCATACTCTCTCTACACGAAATCCCCAAGTTCCTTCACCCTCAGACTCCTTAGAAAAAGAAGATTCAGCAAAGCTAACAACATACAAATTGTATATCAAAATAAAAATAATAAGAAATGGAGCAAGTCTCGTAAAGTTTTTGATAGAAAAAGTAAAATGAAACAAAAATAAAAGAATTGGAAAAGTGATAAATAGCGCCGTTCTTGTTCCATTTATAAACAAAAGCGGAGGAAGATAAAGTAATAAGGCAACCTTTAATATTAGCCCTTTTAGACCTGATTTTTGTTTAATATAAAACAAGGCAAGCGGAAATAAAGTAATTAAGCTATTAGCATCTTCGTTCGCAGAAGCAAATAGACCGAAAATGTCCTTTTCCTGAGTACCATAGGAGGCAATGATACTAGATAAACTCTGAGATGAACGCTGAATCACTATTGGATACTGAACAATAGTTGCTAGAAAGACTAATAGTAATGTAATGAACAAAATTTTTCTAATTAAATGGGTTGTTTGACTGTTTAAGCTTAATACTGTAGATAGATACAGCAGAGACCAGAAAATATACTTTGTACAACCAGAAAGATGAGTTGGTACAGCTGCTGGAGGAATTGCTACGATTTGGAACAAAAAAAGTATAGGAAGTAGTAGCAATGGCCAGCCCATACTAACTGCGAATCTTATTCTCTTCTCGTCAACTTTTCTTAATTGCTCAATTAAAATAAGGACTAAAAGTGGAAGAAAAACTAGTCTTGTTGCTCCAATAACACCTAAATTAAGTTGAGGAAGCGATAAGATCAGATCACTCACTGCTAAAAATGTAGGAATGTAAAATATTTTAATTTTCATTTTTTATAAACATAATACATTTTTAAGCATTTTAGTTAATATTAATCCAGTTGATATCAAGTATTTATATATATTTTTTTTACCTTGAACGAATTCATTTTTACTTCCAAAAAATCTATCTTTACAGCCATTCTCATATTAATAGACTACAAATCATAGGATCGGCATTGCCCACCTTACATAAAACCGCTGTATAAAACACTTTTTACACTTTTATCCCAAAGGTTAGTTGGCTTTTATGATTTTTTTAATCCTCTGTTTAATAACTTGGAGTAAAGTTTGCTTAAACAGCGTTTTTTGTGTGAAATTATCTGCGTTTACATTGCTAACCATGAAGGGTGGATGCTTCAGAGGAAATTGCATTGCCTCTATAGGCATATTGATGTAAGGGCTTACTTTTTTAGAAGTGAAATGAGTCGATTCTAGACCAAAGCCAATATTAGAAATTAAATTTGTCTTGGGAATAATACCTAGACTACTCTGTATCCAGCAGGCAAATGTCCATTGAAAATCCCAAATTCCATCTGAAGGGTTTTCAAAAACAGACTGAAAAAGATTACTCCAATATTTGACTGCCTTATAGTCTCTTAAAATATCGTTCAGATAACCTTCCGCTTGAATCTGTGGCCAAAGCTTCATATCAATATCAAAGTGCTGCCAAGCACGTCTCCAGCTTGCCCAACCCCAGCAGTGGTTATAAATAGAAAAGTAGTAACTATCATTCGTTCGTCTATGCCCAAACTGATAATTTGACCCGGAAATTGAAGCGACTCGGGAATCATATCTATATTTATCAAGTAATTCTTCACAAAATGGGAAAAATGTAGGATGAGGTACGCAATCGTCCTCTAAAATAATTGCCTCTTCAACATTGCTAAAAACCCAATTAATACCACTGGATACACGTTTGCCACAGCCCAAGTTGGTATCAGAGTAGTTTTTGATGACTTCGCAATTCCAATCAACTCGCTCTATAATTGCACGAGTGGCTTCGCACTTTTCTGCCTCACCAGGACGTTCGGGACGGGCTGCGTCTGCGATCACAAAAAGTTTTGGTGGTTTAGCTTGGCGAATTGCTTCAAATACTTTTTCAGTTGTATGAGGTCTTTTGAAGATGATAAATGCTACTGGAGTTTGCATATAGAATTTTTCTTAAATATGATGATTATTTCGACAGTTATTAAATAAAGCTATAGTCTTCACAATCAAATATCTTAAGTAGGTCAACTTAATTAAACGTAAAATGTCATTACGAGCGTAACGGAGTGAAGCGCAAAGCGCACGCTAAGAGCGTTCGCGCAGGCTGTCCCCTTGGGACTCAGTAATCGCCAAAACTCTATCTTACGTTTTTCAATGTTGACCTACTTAATAATTACCAACTAGTTATATAAGACATAAAAGGCTTAGCTTTCTTAGCGAAGTCAAATTCTTCTGCAAAACAAAATCTAGCATTGTTAGAGAAAAAACTGTAATTGTTTAATATCCGTTCGATAGCTAATTGAATCTCAACAGGATCAGAAGGATTTTGGATAACAACGCCAATTTTGTATTTTTCAACCAGAGTAGATAGAGATTCCAAATTATTGACTAGTACAGGTTTTCCATATTTTAAATAAAAAGACAACTTTCCTGAGGCTTTAGCAATTTGACCAAAATTGTGATTTATATTTTTATAAAATGCCAATCCAATAGTTGCAGAATCAAATACTTCATTGAGCCTTTCAAAAGGCAGGGGTTGTAACGATAGAAAAAGGTTATGAGAGTTTGTTTCTCTCAATGACTTTATGTAGGGTTCTTTTACATCCCTTTTTTCTTTTTCGTGGAGAACTAATGCACTTCCATTGTTGATAAACCTAAAAGCAGAAGCTAATTCTTGAGAAAAAACTTCATCACATATCATTCCAGCTTGAATTATGATATATGGAAAATCTTTATCACTCAATTTCAAGATATTTCTCAAGTAATTACTATCAGTGAAATTTTGATTGACATCATCACAAGACATAGTCGAATTAGGCAGGTAAAAGACCTTACTATGATGATAGTTATTAAACTCTCCAAGACTTTTAAATCTGTCCTCGTCTTGAATAATAACACACTCAGCTTTTCGATATGCCAAGCATTCCAACCACTTGATAATTCTAGCTAGCTTTCCAAAGTACTTGGGAGGATAAATTTCTAAAGAAAGATATGCAAACTTTCGCTTGAAAAAATAGAAATTTAGCAAAGATGCAATTGAACCATTTGCATCAACACCAATAATAATACTGTTCTTGGGTAAGATAAAGTCATAGTTTTTGAATGTATAAAAAGTCGATTGTAATAGAAATAAAAATAACTCTATTACTCTTACTAACATTCCTAGTTTAATAATGCCAAGAAATGTATAAATTTTATTGATTGCAGGTATGTCATATCCCTTTGGAAAATAAACAGCGACTGTCCGTTCATTGGGTATTTTGAACGTTGATAAGTTATGTTTGGTAGAATAGAGAAAGACACGGTACCCTTGCTCGCTAAGAGAGTTAACTAAGCTAATGATAGTTGGAGCAATACTTATATGTCCTTCATAAAAAAATATGCAGCACGATCTATTCATGGTTTATATTCCTCTTATCCACGAATGACAAAGTAAACGCCCCAAGTGTCAAACCCTGGTTCTCGATTGGTCATCCACTCCTGATATTCGAGTATTGTCATCTGAAATTTCTGCGACACCAATTCGATTTCTGGCTTAAACAGATAACGCATTCGGTGAGTTTCTTGAAGCTCATTAACCGAATTGCTGTTTTTGTCCTTAATAAAGACTTGGTAATTGACATCTACTAAATTTTCATTTGCATGCACTACTGGTTCTGCAATTCTGGTAACTAGTATTTCCTCATCTTCTAGACGTTTGACTCTAACTCTAGGACGTTCAGTTAACACTGCAGGTCCATACCATATATCAAAAACAAAAATTCCGCCTGGCTTTAAATGTTCCTTTACAGTAGTAAAAGCTGCCAGTAAATCCTCATTCGTAATTTGGTAGCTGATGACATGAAAAAGAGAGAGGATGACATCAAATGTCTGATTCAGCCTGAGGTGACGAATATCTCCATGAGTAAATTTCAGTTGAGAAGCTAATTCTGGATGAAGTTGGGAGAGGCGGCTGTCAGCTTTTTGTAACATTTCTTGACTCAAATCCACCCCATGAATTTGGTACCCTTCCTTTGCTAGGAGAACTGCATGATTTCCAGTACCACAGCCTAACTCTAGAATATTCTGTGCATTTGGTGCATGAGTTTGAATTAACTGTTGAATAAACTTCGTTTCTCCAACATAATCCTTGTCTCGGTAGAGAATATCATAGTAACGGGCATAGTTGTTAAAAATACTCATAATAATCAAGCCTTTAGTTTGAAGTACAATCCGTGATAAAAGGGAACTGACTTCTCTGGATCATATGGAATGATGATACAAGAGTCATTTCTATCTTCCCAAATATCAACTAATTCATAGCCTATTTTACTAAATTGCTCTATAAATTCTATTTGATTAAACACGTATTGTGGGTAGAAGACCTTACCTCCATTTTGTAAAGTTACATACTGATTACCATTGTATAACGGTAAACGATTGAGTAACAAATGCTTAGGCTTGTGATACAGAGAAAGCGAGCTTGCCAAGTTCTCTACATATTGAATTGCACCAGAAGAAATAAAAATTTCTTTACCCTTAACATCTTTCAAATCAACTGTGAACTCTAAATTTTCAACAGAACGTTTCTTTGCTAGAGTTATACCATGATTTACTATTGCCGGTACATCACAAACCATCCATGTTAAATCTTTTGGATACTCTATGTACTTTGCGTAAGAATAAAAATGAATACCAACATTGCCACCAAAATCAAAAATTGTTTTGCCTTGATTATGATGAAAAATCGAACTTAACCAGAAAATTATTGGATAATCATAGGAAGCAATAACACCACCACTATTCTCCCAGTTATTATCCTCTAGCATTTGCTGGTATTCTTGAGCAAGTTCTGCACTATCATACCCAATACTTTTTGTCTGAGGTGCTGATTCTATGGCTTCTTCAAATGTCTGAAAGACGCCAGAAAAACAGCCGTAGCAATCTCTAGCAAACCGATGCTTATACTGCTTTTCTTGAAAGAATCGGTAAATCGGTTTAGCAAATGGAATTTGCTTGATAATCTTCTTCATTTCAAAATATCCTTAACTGCCAGTGCGACCTGTGTCATTTGTTCATCTGTAAGTGCGACTCCGCTAGGAATATAGAAACCTCGACGAGCGATGTTTTCTGCCACTGGGCAAGATTCTTCTTCAAACAATCCCATCTTTCTGAACACAGGTTGTTCATGCATACACCAAAAGAAAGGACGAGTACCAATCTTGTGCGCAGCAAGATACTGCATCGCTTCTTGAGCGTCAAACGCTACATTGTCTTTTAAAACTAGACCGTACACCCAGTATATATTTGTTGCATATGTAGCGCGCGGCAACGGTAACTGTACGTCAGGGATATTCGCCAGTAACTCTGTGTAAATTTGTCCCATCCGTCGCTTACGTGCTACAAACTCATCCAAACGCTCTAACTGAGCAACTCCAATCGCTGCTTGTAAGTTAGTCATTCGCATATTCCAACCCAACTCTTCATGCACAAAGCGTTTTTGAGGTTGAAAGCACAAATTGCGTAAAGAACGGCAACGTTCTGCCAACTTCTCATCATTAGTCAGCAGCATTCCCCCCTCGCCTGTGGTTATGTGCTTGTTAGGGTAAAAACTGAAGGTACTGATAGTGCCTAAGCTACCACAAGGGCGTCCTTTATAAGTTTGACCGTGCATTTCGGCAGCATCTTCTATAATATGCAGCCCATACTTGTCGGCTAAGTCCGACACTTGATCCATATCTACAGGTAGCCCATAGATATGAACAACCATAATGGCTTTTGTCCTGGCTGTAATTTTGTCCTCAATCTGGTTAACATCCATATTCCAGGTGTGCGGATCACAATCTACAACTACCGGTACAGCACCAGCACGGACAATCGCAGCCGCACAAGAAATAATCGTGAATGTGGGGAGAATGACTTCATCTCCAGAGCCAATTCCTAATGCTGCAACTGCTGCATCAAGAGCAACAGAACCATTGCAGACAGCTATTCCATATTTGCATCCCACACTGGCAGCAAATTGTTCTTCAAATTGTTTAACAAACGGTCCTTCAGAAGAAATCCAACCAGTTTCAATACACTCAAATAAGTATTTATTTTCGTTTCCGTTTAGCAGTGGTTCGTTGACTGGAATTGGCTTCATGGCTTACTCAACTCCAGTATCTTAGCTTCCTGTGCTGAAATGCCCACAAACCGGGTTTTATCCCGGTCTCCCAAATAGGGACCTTGTTTAACCTCAATCATCTCAATTTCTTCAAGCACCTCAAAACCATGGCCACCTGTGACTAGAAGAATAACATCACCGCTTTCTAACATTCGGCTTTCTAGATACTTCTGTTGGTCGTTGTAAAAGTCAACACGCAACTTACCTCTTTTAATAAAGAGAACCTCTTGAGTATAAAGCACTTCACGAGGTACGGGATTATGGACGTGAGGCTGAATAATTTTTCCCTTTGGATGACGCATATATGCTAATTGCTGGGAAAGTTCGTTGGGTGTGAAGAAGTGAATCCCTGGTTTGTCAAATTTATTGGAAATAATCACAGCAAGTAACTGATCGTGGTAGATGATTTGTTCCATCATGATTCATTAAAGTTGAGTATCGGTAATTGATAATACCACTACCGTTATCTAAAAAGACAGCTTAATGTCGATCTTTACGCATTGTTCAAAAATTGCAAAAGCATATGCTCAAACCCTTATTTATCATCAGTGGAATTAAGTTTTTTGCTCTCAACAGAATTTATGACATATTAGCTATAATCTTTTTCACAAACATGCCTTAGATTGTTCGATTTAAATAAAGTCGAGCTAGGAGTTCTGGCTTTTGATAAGCAGTAGTCTAAAGCATTAATACTCTCTATCAAGTAGTTAGTCTTGAGAATTAATTGCAGTTTTTTAGTTTGTAGCATATTCCAAATAAGTACTTAGATTAAATTCAGGTAAACATTTCTATAAAATTTGGTTAAAGTCTTTACTCATACAGAATGGAATCAGAAGCACATAGCCAGAATGTGATTTCATTGAATTTTTAGTATTTATTATTTAAAGATTATTTAAAGAAACATTCAAGATGAGATCGTTTGTCCCAAGACCACCTCTCGATAACTTCCTGACTTGACTATCCTTCCATGTTCAAGTACATAGATGCGATCGCAATGTTCTACAGTGGAAAGTCTATGAGCAATAAGGATTAAGGTTTTTGTACGACTCAATGACCGGATTGCCTCAGAAATTAGGTTTTCTGTTTCATTATCTAATGCTGATGTAGCTTCATCTAAAATTAAAATCTCTCTTTGGTGGTAAAGCGCTCGAGCAATTCCTATCCGTTGACGCTGACCACCAGACAACCGCACCCCACGTTCTCCAACAGAAGTTTTCATTCCATCAGGGAGTTGCAAAATCAATTCTTCAAGTTGAGCAGTTTTAATTGCCCTTTGCAATTGTTGTGAATCAATTTGATTATCTGGGACACCAAAAGCAATATTCCTTTCAATCGTGTCGTCCATTAGAAAAATTGATTGAGGAATATAGCCAATCATATTTTGCCAATAGCGTAAATTGTCATTATAAATCGATACTCCATCAACTTTAATGTCTCCATCATTAGGTATCAATAAACCTAAAATAACATCTACCAAAGTCGTTTTTCCTGCTCCAGATTTACCAATTAAAGCAATCGATTCACCCTTGTTAATAGTTAAGTCTAAATTATTTAAAGCTTGTTTTGATACGTTAGGATAACAATAATTAAGTTGCTTTATACTTATTTTATCTATAAAATTTAGTTTCTTTAAATTATTTGATTTTCTAATAAATTCTTCTGGTTCGGATTTATACAAAACATCGATGTAATTGATACTCTTTAATTTACTATTTTCTAATTCTTGTAAGTCAAAATACAATTTATTAAGTGAATAACTTGAATTTCTTAATGTACCTAGTGCAGACATTAATTGACTAGCTGCTGGAATTAACCGAATAGAGGCAACAGCGAAAATACTTAAAATTGAAATTAGGTTTTGTGGATTTTGATTGAAGACTAAAGATATAGATATGAAACATACTATAAATGTAACTAGAAGTGCCTCAATTGCAATACGTGGTAAGTTTTGAAAAACTTGAAATAAACTACCTGTCAATGCGTGTCTTTGAGCTTGTATGTTCATCTGACTCTCAAAGTACGATTCGCAACCTATAACTCTTGTTTCTTTTAATCCTCCTACACTATGATTTATAATCCGAATCATTTCAGTATCTGATTCACTTCCTTCTTTACCCCAATAAGCCATCTTGTCTTTAAATCTATTATAAAAAGCAAATGCCAATGTGAGCATTAACAAAATGCTGGCTGTTGCCGAAACATCTGTTTTAAGTAACAGAATTATTAAAGCAAATACAACAACAGAGTTTGCAGCAGTACTCAGAAGAGGAAGCGTTACAGAATAACAGAAAAGAAAAGTTTCGTGAATAATATTTTGAATTAATGAGGCACTATTTTTACTTAAGTGATAAGTATAATTAACTGTTAAATAACCATGCAGTAACCTGAGTCTAAGTAATCCCTGCTGAGTTAGACTGAAGTTAAAAATGTATCTTTGAACTTGGAAGTATAATAATGATTTAATGGCAAAAACAAAAATAATTCCCAATCCTAATAAAGCAATATATTGACTAGTAGATTTTAAACCTGAATTCACGTAGCCCCAATGTAACCAGGAGCTTTTAAAAACTAAATCTGGGTGTGTGGCTAAACTCATGAACGGTCCTACTAATCCAATACCTAAAGCATCCAAGACTGAAGTTAATAAAAACAAACATAATAAAACAAAAATTGTTCTTTTCTTCGCCGATATGACGTATAAAAACTTTGAAAGATATGTTTTCATCTTACTTGGTTAATGAATTGTCTTAAAATGTAATATTTTGCTTTCGTTTTTTGCCAAATGAACTATCTAAAAATGACAAGCGGCTTTTGATATGTCACAGCTTGATCCAAAAGGTTCAATGAAAAGCTAGCTAAACAAGGATGATTAGTCAGTTAGTAGTATTCATAAATTATGAGATTATTTTGTGATTATCTAAGTAATTACCTCAGTAGTAATTGGTAGACGGTTTTGCAAAAAATTACCTCTACCAATAGTTCTTGATCAATTCCGTCTTACAACTACAGAATTTTGAGATACACTACGACTCGACTCAACTGCTTCTTTCGTATAGTAAAAATAGCTGTCAGGCTCACCCTTGACATTCACACCATTAATTACCATACCCAACACATTGTGTCCTGACTGTTTCAAAAAGTCTCTAGCCGCATTGGCACTCGGAAAATCAACGACTCCTGGACGAACAACCCATAGTATACCGTCAACTAGATTGCCTAACACTGCAGCATCTGCGACTCCGCCTAAAGGAGCGGTATCAAAGATGACAAAATCATATTCTTCTGCAAACGAGCTAACAAGTGCAGCCATACACTTAGAGTCTAATAATGCTACTGGATTTGGAGGTACAACTCCAGCAGGAATAACGTGTAGGTTAGGCATCACTTCCTGTAAAGCTAGATCAAGGGTATCCGGATTAACTATGACATGACTTAGACCTACAGCATTCGTCAAATTCCAAATATGATGCTGGACTGGATGACGCATATCGGCATCGACCAGCAAAACCCGATGTCCCACTTGAGTCATCGCCATCGCTAAATTCGCTGCCACCTCAGATCTACCCTCACCAGAAACGGAACTCGTCACCACAATGACTCTTGGTTCTCTATCCGAACTTAGAAACTTCAAGTTAGCTTGTAGCATTTGGTACGCGTCACCAACAGGGAAGTGCGGAATGTCTCTGCCAATCACTCTGGGAATTGGTTGATCCACCTTTGACCTTTTAAAACTCTTCTTCTGATTTTTACCTGTTAAAGGTATGACCCCGAGTAAGGTGTATTTGAACAATTCCTTGGCTTGTTTAACTGTCTTAAGTGATGGGTCAATTGTATCTAAAGCAAAGGCAGCAATGGCACCAAACAAGACACCTAAAACTGCTCCAGCCCCTATAATCAGGATTTTTCCACTTCCAGTAGATTTATCAGGTACCAAGGCAGGGGAGATGACACGAGCATTTCCAATATTTTGATTTTCTGCTACTTGAACCTCTTGCAGTCTTGTTAAGAGTGTTTCGTAAGTCGTTTGAGCCGCTTTCAGTTTGCGCTCAAGTTCCCGCTGAGTCTGTTCTAGCCTGGGCAAGATATTTGCTCGCTCTTTGTAGAGAGTTCGTTGGTTTGACAATGTAGCGATTTGTTTGACGAAACCAACGCGTTGTGCTTCCATGCCAGCATAATCTTCCAGTAGCTTTTCTCGCAGAGAGCCATTCTGTAAATTCCCCAGGGAAATTTGCTGATTGCTACCAGTGACCTGCTTCATCCGCTGTTGTAGCACGCTGTTGAGAGCCGCAACTTTTTCTTGCAAGTTGACAATAATAGGGTGTTCTGGCTTCAAACGAGTACGCTCAACCGCAAGTTGGCTTTGTGCTTCCTGGAGTTGAGTCAGCACTTGCTGAATCCCAGATGCCTGAGTCAATGAGGAATTGATCACGGTTTGCTGCGAATCAATTTTTGCTTGAGCCTGTAATTTTTCTGACTTAGCAGTGACATCTTCTAGTTGAGCCTGGGCTTGAGAAATTTGATCATCTAACTTGGCGATCGCCTCAACCGCAGCAGTGGCTTCTTCTTGGAGAGTGATGATTTGATTGTTCTCTTTAAATTTGCGCAGCCCTGATTCAGCTTCTTTTACAGATACCTCTGTTGTTGGTAGTTGTTTTTGAATAAACTTGCGGGCGGAGACTGCCTCTTGCCGATTCGCTTCTATGTTATTTTTGATGTAAGCTTGCATGACCTTATTGACAACTCTAGCAGCCAGTTTTGGGTCTTTGTCAGTATAGGAAACCTGCAGGATTTCAGTTCCTTTGAGACTGCTGATTTTTAGTGAATTGGTTAATTCTTCAATTGTGATGCGTTTACCTTTCTCATCTCTAAGATTAAGTTCTGCAATGGTTTCCTGAATAACTGGAACAGATGCCACTATCTTTGCTTGAGTCTCAGACGGATTGCTTTCAGTAGTTAAAGCCTCAAGCCGTCCAATAGCTTCCCCCAAACCTGTTAGAGAGGAGGTACGGTTTGTCTTAATCAACAGGCTTCCTTCTGCCTTGTACGTGGGTTTTGATGAAAATGCAAGTAAGGATGCAATGATCACAACAACTCCACAAACTCCTACTGTAGGAAGCCAGCGTCTTTGCAGGATCAGCCAGTATTTTTGAAAATCTATTTCTTCAGAGTTTGGTACAGGCTCCATAGCAGACATTGATTTTCCTATTGTTTCCTATTGCATTTTATGATTGTTACTGTCTGACGCACTCAATCTCCAAAGTGGAAATCTTTACTTGCGTTATAGCTAAGCATCTTTGTATGTCTGCGAGTAAACTCGCCTACGGAAGGATTTCCCTCCGGATGAATGACCCCTATCGCTTGTTGCCAAAGTTCTGGAGATACTATCGATACCTCATAGATACAAATTTCCTTATTTTGAGTTTTGTTAACACGCTTTTTAACGTGATACCATTTGGTTTGTTGGCACTGATCACACCAAAATGCCTCCAACCACTCACCTTCCAAGGAAACCGCAGTCTTGGCTGCAATCAAAATCAAAGCATTCTGTCGGCTAAATCCCCGTTGCTGTAGTTGCCCTGCACGATCTGCAAGCAGAGGATACTTTTGACTGACGCTTTCAAGATAGCACCCATGAATTGGACAGTAGATAGCTCGTCTTTTTGAACGGTTTCGATTTCGCTCACACCTTCTATGCAATTTGACCTCCAGTTTCAGTAAATACACCTCATCAAAAAATATGTTAAATAAAATACGCTCAAGAAGACCGTTTTACTTAACATTTACTACTTCAAAATCGCCCGTATCATTAAAGTCAAATAAATAGTTACCTACAAACAGTTTAAAAATCAGTAGTGATTTTCTTCGGATATTTTCATTAGAGCAATAGACATCTCCGAAAACTAATCTCAAACCCTCACATGTCAAGGATAATGTTTTATTTATGGAGATGTCTAATAGAAAATTTTTATCATTTCTCATAAATAGTCATTTGTGACTCACTTATATGAAATTGAAAAAACACTCGATTGCCAAGAAAATAACCTGTTAATGAGGTAATAAGCAAAGTCTTCTATGTAACATAAAAACATTGACTTCACTGGATAACTTGTGAGGTTGAACGCTTTTGATTTTAGTTACACTATTTCTCTGATTCGGCCTTGTGATAAAGGCTACGTTGGAGGAACTGAGATCAAAAAGACCATCAAAGTCCAACTCCGCACATAATTCATCAGATATTTTACTACAACGATATATCCAGTAATTCGATGCCAGATAGTCTATAGAGATTGCTACGATTTTTATTAAACTCTACATAAACTAAGTCCTAAATACTGCATGAGCTGAATATAGTTGATAACCAGTGATATTTTACGTGTAATCAACGTCTTTTAAAGTATAACAGATCTCTGTTGTCATTTTTTTGTAAGCATAACTTTGTTTTAAATTCTCTCAAAAATTCTAGATATTGTACAAATTGTTACTATCGTAAGCCTGAGTCAATGGAGAAAAACTTTACCAAACAGGTTGCCAGAAATGTTCAGGTTTTAATTAAGTAGTAATTGTTGCAAGTAATTGTATCGTACTACATATTGCTTTGCAACTAGGTTAGTCAGGTCTAATATTTAAACCATTGATAGAACTGTTGAAAAATTCATCATTATGACTGTTAAATATTCCCTAGTCATGATAGAAAGTTTAATTGTTTGACTAACTTTCTGTATACTAGCAGGAAATTATACGCAGCTATATAAAAATATGACGAAAATATATTTCTGATTTTTCTAAGTTCTTGAACTTTCGTTTAAAAAAAATATTAATTTAAACAGTAGAAATAAGGAGAATCCCAAATATGTACATTCACTGAATGGGTTATTACTGAGTATTAAAAAAACAGAAACCTCAAAAATGCGTCGGACGAATAATTTTATGAAATTTTGATTTTTAAAGTGAATATGTATTAAAAATTACATCTATCAAAAACATCAAAAACACGGTGAAGATACTGGTTGAATTAGATCTCAATTATAGTGTTATTGACATCCTAAATTATAACGATCACAAGAGCAAGGGGAGAGTGAGATAGTCAAGGAATTAGAAAAACACCCCCTCGACATGGTTTCAACCCCAACTGGTCAAACTATTTATCCATAAAAGTACGGATTGCTCTGCAACGCGATTTAATTGAACATCTCCAACAGAGGGCGATGCTCATGCGCGGAGCAAACATTGCTGATCGCCATGTTTAGTGTCTCGCTCAAAAGTGTCGAACGCTTTTGAGAACTGCCTAAGTCCTGAAATCATTAGACCACAAAGCGTAGGGAGGTATTATCCATAAAAGCTATGTGATGGACATTTGAGATACTCCTGAACAGTTTCCAGAAGGAAGCCGAAACCTGTTCTTGTAGGCGGAACCTCAGATCTTGCACCTCCGGCTGAGTACGGCCAGAACTCAAGTTCTGGGCTCACAAACACGCGTCCGTTAAAACGGATTGGAAAACTAACAACAGTCCGTTAAAACTGAGATCTTGCACCATTATCAAGAACGCAACCTCATCCGCCTGGGAATCAATTAAGAGGCTTACAGTTCAAGTCTACTTTAGTAGACTCAAAAGCTTATGCAGTCGTCTTGAGACGACTTTTACTATGAGCAGGCGGGTTTAAACCCTAGGCGGTTGTTGATAAGGAGGCAGAGCCTCCTGATTATTGAGAATGGTGCAAGATCTCAGTTTTAACCGACTTAGACTTTGAGCCAAGAAATTTATTTCTTGGCGGACGAAAAGTATGGTGCAATATCTGAGGAACGCCCTCCCGCAAGGTAGGAACTGCTCACCGGGGGAATAACTGGAAAAATAAGCGACTCGCTTATTTTTTTGTCCCAATGCGTCACCCGACGAAAGAAAACCAAATATTCCCCGTCCTCAACGTAGAGTGCAGGACGAGGAATATCAATAGTTGTGTTCTGTTCAACTCAGAACCGTCAAAAAATATAGTTCATCTTTGGCAGCTTTCGTCGTACTAAGACTTAGGCTTATAAGTCGAGGCAACATGCAACTCTTTTAACTGCTTCGTATCTACCAACGAAGGTGCATCTGTGAGCAAACAACGTGCTTGTTGCGTCTTTGGAAAAGCTATGACGTCGCGAATTGATTCTTCTTTGGCTAGCAACATCACCAAGCGATCTAAACCATAGGCGATCCCACCGTGAGGCGGGGTACCATATTCAAACGCTTCCAACAGAAAGCCAAACTTATTATCTGCTTCCTCTGGGGAAAGTCCAATCGCCTCAAACACCTGCTCCTGAATTTCGCGCTGATAAATCCGCAGACTACCACCGCCTACTTCAAAACCGTTGAACACCAAGTCATAAGCTTGTGCTCTTGCACTTTTTAAGTCACTCAAATCATCAGGATGAGGTGCAGTAAATGGGTGATGGAGTGCTTCTAGGCGATTTTCCTGTGCGTTCCATTCAAACATGGGAAAGTCTGTAATCCAGAGCAAGTTAATTTTTTCTGGATCTATTAACCCAAATTCTCTAGCGATAACTTGGCGTAACCGATCTAATGTTTTATTAACGGTAGCAGTGTCAGCAGCCGCGAAAAGCAGTAAATGACCGGGTTTTGCATCTGTCCGGCGTAAGATTTCCTGTTTTTGCTCTGGGGTGAGGTTGTCTTTAATTGCACCAATAGTGTCGATTTCTCCATCATCCCTGACTCGGATGTAAGCTAAACCTTTAGCACCTGCATCAGTTGCTTCCTTGAATAAATCACCGCCTGGTTTGATACGGACGTTAGAAATTGAATCGTTCCCGTTGGGAATAGGAAGAATTTTGACAATTCCTCCATTGGTAACAGCTTCGCGAAAGACTTTGAAGCCACAGTCTTTGACAACATCCGAGACATCGACGAGTTCTAAATCATAACGTGTATCTGGTTTATCACTACCATAACGTTCCATTGCCTCGGGGTAGACTAGACGCGGGAAAGGACGTTGTAATTCAATGCCTTTAACTGTCTTGAAAATATGACAAACTAACTTCTCGTTTAATTCGATAATCTCTTCTTGGGACATGAAGCTCATTTCCATGTCCAACTGGGTAAATTCCGGTTGTCTGTCGGCGCGTAAGTCTTCATCGCGGAAGCAACGCGCAATTTGATAGTATCGATCTAAGCCGGATACCATCAGCAATTGTTTGAACAGCTGGGGTGATTGCGGTAAAGCAAACCATTCACTAGGGTTAACGCGACTGGGTACGAGATAATCCCGCGCACCTTCGGGAGTGGAACGGGTGAGGATGGGGGTTTCAACTTCTAGGAAACCTTCCACGTCTTCTAGGTAACGACGCATCGCTTTGACAACTTGATGGCGCAGTTGCAAATTGTTTGCCATGCGATCGCGCCGCAAATCTAAATAACGATACTTGAGCCGCAACTCTTCCCGCACAGGATCGGCGTCTGCAGTGGAAACTTGAAATGGTAACTGTTTAGCGACTGAGTTGAGAAGTTTAATTGTATCGGCGTAGATTTCTATTTCGCCTGTAGGTATGCGGGGGTTTAAGGATTCTTCAGGACGTTGCGTCACTCTACCTGTGATTTCAACAACGTATTCATTTCGTAGGCTATTTGCCAAATCATAGGAATTAGGGGTACGCTGGGGATCGCTGACAACTTGCACAATACTAGTGCTATCGCGTAAATCTATAAATATTACACCTCCATGATCGCGGCGACGGTCTACCCATCCGTACAAGGTAACAGTTTCTCCAATGTGTTCTTTTCGGAGTTCGCCGCAATAGTAAGTTCGCATAAGTCTTTGTTCTTAATAACCGAGCTAGAGAATTCAAGTCCATGTTAAAGCTTTTTCATTATCTAGCATCATTAGTCATTCCAGTTCAATAAATCTCATGCATAAACACAAAGATGTAAAGGCGCAGCAATTGATGCATCTCGAAGAGCGTTTTAGGATTTATTTTTTTTTAAATTAACGTTGAAGGCGAGGAGTTTAGCCGCGTCTTGGAAGCGATGATTGCCCTTAGAGGCGACTTGTTATGCTCAAAATGAAAATTTAGATGTTCTGGAAAGACGTCCTCACCGCCATAATCTTTGACTATGGCGGGAGTTTTCTCTCGGAACTAGGTAATGCTGAAGTTATAGATTCATTGCCAGCAACAGCATTACTTAACCCGCACTTTGATTGTATCGACCTCAACACAGCTTGATCGCTTAGAAATTGCGCTCTAAATTTAGTACGGTTTTCTCACTCAAGTTTTTCAGTCCTCTTCTTGGTTTATACTTAAAGTTCATCCTCTTATTGCTGCCGAGAGCGACTGGTCGTTAAGTTATTTTGATGACAACTTAGCTGACATCCTGATCACAGGTTCCAAAAACTTATCCAAATCCGGCGAACGTCCCTAAACTGCTAAGTTTTTTCTCAAAGAATAGGCTTCCCCTAATCTCTGATTGGGCTGCGGTGAGCGACTTTGAGCAGTAGGACGCCCGAGAGCGATGCTGATAGACTGCGCCGCTTTTGGCGATGCTCCAGCAGGAAGCTTTACCATTGGCGATCGCGTCATTTTCGTCTGCTTTTATCAAGTACAACGTTTTGGATACCTTGAAGAGTCTTGGTGTTGACAACGAATTTGTTTATCATGATCACTCACCATAAACTTTTACATACAAAGCTGTATCCAGAAAATTACGCAAAAGGCAGAGTTTTGAAGCGGTATTGTGGTACTATTACTCTATTTGGTGTTCGTAGTCAAAACTACGCTCTTTTTTTTTGGTTACGACAAAAGTTATTGCCCAGGTCAATCAGTAGATTTACTGAAAGTGAGAAATTAATAATTTTTTTGCATACGACCATAACTGGAGTCGGATAAGACAGTAAAATTTCAAAAATGTCATGCTATTGCAAAGGAGTCAGAAGCTATGTGTTGCTAACTAGAAGATTACCAGTTCAAAAACTCTTGACTTTATGAAAAATGGGTAAAACGACTTACCTAAACTTACGCGAACATACCCACAACTTATCAAGCAATGCGCTTTTAGGGAGTTTACTCCGTTATAGACACCCACATAACAGCTTTACGCAATATACGGTATCCGCTGTTGCGTTGTAATGAGTTGCATCAAAAAGGCTAACATCGTTGCAACTCCTCAGTTGCCATCAAATCAAAGATTTAGTTAACAAATCCTATGCGGTAAGGTTTTGCTTACCCCTAAACTGGCTCTGGCATTAGGTGAACCTGTAGGGGTAATTCTAAATTACTGCTGGTTCCAATCCGCCACTAAAAAATGACTCTGACTCAATTGTGAATTTTGACTGGCTGAATTTTTATTCAATAATTGAACTCCTCTAGACAATAACCCATAAATAGGGAAAAGCAACACAGGGAATCTACGGATTAAGGCATCACCACTTTTTAATAAATCTTATGGCGCAAAATACCAACAGATTAGGAATACTCGAAAGACCCGCTAAGAGCCTGCACGATTTAGCAAGATTTATCATCACCCCTTGGTTAGAAAGAGCATCCGTCAAATCTCTGCAAAAACGAGTCGATTATCTAGAACGACGTTTATCTCAAGATCTACCTAATACCGAACAACGTTTGGGATCGCTGATTCAGCAACTACAACGCCAGTTCAACTTTCTCCAAGACAATACAACAAATCGAATAGACAAGTTATTAGAGTACGATTTGCCTCAACAAGTGCTGGACGTGCTGAAAGAGCAGACTGATTTGATAACTCAAAATATAAAACCGATTGTGGAAGATTTGATACGCGAGCAAGAGGAGAAGAAACGTTCACAAGAAAGTATCAGCGAAGCACTTACTCAAGTCAAACATCACAAAATTGAAGAATTTTCAGAACATCTTATAGAGTTCACTGCGTCACTTCCACTTGTAGAAGAACAATCAGCTGCTTCTTTAGAAGCAGGATTGTGGCTTTTAGCTCATCGAGAAGAAATAACACAACAAGTGGCGGATGAGTTATTGGGTTCCCAAGATGCCCAAACACAAGTCTTTCGTCAGAACCTTAGTAAATATTTGAAACTGCTTGGAAGCTGCTTGGAAAACGGGATTCAACCTCGTTTACTTCACAAAGGAATCATCACTCATGAACAGCCGGCAGTTGAGGTATATGTGAATGGGTTCAAGTTGATTCAAAATAAATATATAAAGTCTTGGGAACAATCAGCACAAGTGTCAACGGAAGCAGCTCAACAGTTGAGGGCGTACTTTAAGTACTTAATTGATTATTTACTCAAGATCCTAGTATAAACTTTTTTATTTGCCCCTTCTAAAAGAAGGATGGGGCTTTGGGCGCTTTTTGGTAAATTAATTTTAAAATTTCCAAAAAGCAAGTTGATGAATCAGATTTTAAGTGTAGCGCCTCCTCAACAGGTTACTACTCAACAGCAAGCTCTAAAGTCCAAGCAAATTCTTGTAAAGTCGTTAATTGTCTTGGGGTGGGAAATGCTTTTGGCATTACCCATAGGTTTGATTTTGGCAAGATTTCACATTGGAGGAATTGCCTGGATATTTGGTGGTATAGTCTCTGGTGCAGTTGTGCTTCAGACTTATCGGGTTTGGGGTGGGTGTACCCTCAAACCTAATCGGACAGCTAGAAAGACGGGAATGGCGCTTGTCGGACTAAATGTTGGCTTTTGTGTAGGTAACGCTCATTTAGCTGATGTTGCTTCTTGTCTTCCTATTTTCGCTTTGATCACGTTCTTTTTGTTGCTGTGTGGTACCGTAATTGGCTACATTTACTCCCACATCAGCAAAACAAATATTTTAACAGCGATGCTGGCTACAGTACCGGGTGGTGTGGGGCCGATGTCGGCGATCGCTGCAGACTACGGCAAAAATGTTACCCTTGTCGCACTCGTACAAGCAATTCGCGTTACAACTGTAGTTTTTTTGATTCCCCTCATTGCTAGAGTATCATCTGGTCAGCAAATTTATCCGCAAGCACTCCCCGTCAAAAGTGTCTTGTTCAGTCTCGAACCATCCCAATTAGGATTACTTTTATTGGCTCTGTTATTTGGTGGATTAGCAGTATATCTTGCTATCTTAAGCAAAATTCCGGCTGGCGAGTTTTTTGGTGCAATAGTCGCTGGGATAGCGTTTAATCCTTTGTGTGAATGGCTGCCTTTCGTGGGTGATGTAAACTTTACTTTACCGCCTCTAGTCAATATAGTGGGGCAAATGCTTTTGGGAATAACCATTGGTGAGTATTGGGGTGACAAACCCGCTTTCACAAAAAGGACTATAGTCTGCGCTTTAATGTCTGTAGGAATGACGCTGGTTGCAGGGGGGCTTGCTTCCATCCTTACTATGGAATTAACTTCCTGGGACTGGTTAACCTGTTTGCTGGTTACAGCACCGGGAGGTTCGGCAGAAATGATTTTAGTTGCCCTGGCATTAGATCATAATGTCGAAATTGTCACAGCTGGTCATTTGGTGCGATTAATTGCTATTAACAGTTCTCTACCATTGTGGGTATTTCTGTTTCGCCGTCTTGAGAGTCAATCTTTGGAATCAACTTCAGTAGAGCGAAAAGTTTTGTGAAAGCGGTGTTTTTGGCGATAAACTGTAGCTTTTCAGACTCAATTCAGGAAATGAACAAAAGCTAACGACTTGAGACAAACGATAAATTGAGCTTATCAATCTATCTGAGAAGGCGAAATATAAAGCTTTGATAACAATTCTTATGGGTGGGGCTTGTGTATGGGAAGTTAAAAAGTGATAATCTATCTCAACAAAGATTAGTTTATTAAACTCATCTATTGCACAGCCAATCGGTGTGAGGGCTAGGAAAAATGCAACTACCACTCTCCAAGGATGCTACAAAAGTCCGAGGCGCGGCTATGCCGCGCCTCGGTTTAGTCAAACTATCAGCTTTTGTTCTGTTAACGAGTTTTGTTTCGGTGCTTGTTGCTGAAAAAAGTTTGTGTGAAGAGGCAGAACAGATGCATAGCTCTGGTACAGGTGTTGAGAAATCATCACAGTTGTTATCCAAAACAAAGCGACAGGGAACAACTAAGAAGATTCGCCAACTGAGTGAGATAGAGCGTCCCAGCACCAGCGCCCAAATGTTACTGGGGCAGTCGCCAGCACCACAAACAGCACCTTCTGCTGAAGTCGTCCAAGTTACAGAAGTTAAGGCAAATCCCACCGATAAAGGTGTGGAGATCATCTTACAGACAACTAAAGGGCAGGCGTTGCAACTAGTCAATCGCAGCACTGGCAATACCTTCATTGCTGAAATTCCCAATGCTCAACTGCGCCTACCGTCGGGAGAGAGATTCATATTCCGCTCCGAAAAACCAATTGGGGGTGTTACCGAGATAACAGTAACTAACTTTGACGCCAAGACTATCCGGGTGACAGTCAAAGGTGAGGCGGGTGTACCAATTGTTGAGTTGTTTGATAGTCCAAATGAGGGTCTTATCTTTAGCGTCGCGAGTACTGCACAAAGGGCGCAGCAGGGGCAAAACCCCACCCCAAATTCCTCCCCGAACCTCGCAGAGGGGCAGGCGGAGGGGTCACAGCAGCACCAAAACCAGACACAGCTAACTCAACCATCAGCATCGGGTGATGAACCGATTGAGTTGGTGGTGACAGGGCAGCAAGACGGATATCTCATCCCTGATGCTTCCATTGCAAAAACCGACACTCCCATCCTGAATACCTCTCGATCTATTCAAGTAATTCCTCAACAGGTGCTAGAGGATCACAAAGTTGTTGAGCTACAACACGCCTTGAGGAATGTTTCAGGAGTAGTCATATCAGGAGGACCTCGTGATGCATTTCAAAACTTTACCATTAGAGGCTTTAGTAGTGGTGGTATTTACAGAAACGGTCTGAGAATCGGAAGTAAGGTATTGAGTTGGATATAGCTGGTGAAATTTTACCAGGTTGGAATATCATTGCTTCTTATGCCTATACAGACGCAAAAGTTACCAAAGACACCAGAACAACTCTTGTTGATAATACGTTGAATAATGTCCCTGAACATAGCTTCAGCTTGTGGACAACCTATGAGCTACTAAAAGGAAATCTCAAGGGATTGGGATTTGCTTTAGGGTTTTTCTATATTGGAGAGCGACAAGGTGACCTAAACAACACCTTTACTTTACCAAGTTACTTGAGAACAGATGCTGCCATTTTTTACAAGAAAAATGACTTGCGAGTGGCTCTCAACTTTAAAAATCTCTTTGGTATTGATTACTTTGAAAGTGCAGATAGCGACTTACGTGTTTTCCCTGGTTCGCCATTCACGGTTCAAGGAAGCGTTTCATGGCAGTTTTGATTTTCCTCAAGGTTTCCTTACAAAAGCAGGAGCATCGACCATGAACTCTAAATCACTTTACCTTACACCGCTACCTCGGCTCAGCCGTAGGACTGCGACTGATTATCTTCGGCTTGACCGGCAACTTAGGATAATAGAGAATAGAATTACGGATGCTGTCAATGGTTGCCGAAATCAAAGAATTTGATGCCCTACATTGGGTGAAAACTCGTTCATCCCTTAATCCCGATGAATCAACCTTTCTCGTTTGGCAGGGCAAGATTTATGCTTTTGTCCCAGGTGAGAAGAGAAAACTTCTATTTCAAATAGTCGGTTACAGCGTGAGTAGGTGTATTCCAACAGAAGAAGGCTGCTGGGATTTTACCTCAAGGGAACTGACTTACTACCTTCACCCAGAAACAGGAGAAATTTTGCATAAGTGGCATAATCCTTGGACAAACGAGACAGTTCCAGTGGTACACGTTGCAAATAGTCCCGTACAAGGTCATTTTAAAGGTAAGTTTTCAGCACCAGTAGACGGAGACTGGACAACCTTTGTGTTTGATATATTTCCTACTTACCCTAATCCTCTTGGGGAAAATCCCAAGTTTGCTGAGTATAGCCCACACCCGATTTATCAAGCAGCGGAATTGTTTAAATTAACTGTACCAACTGCAGATTTATTAAACTCTGAACTTCCCTCGGTAACTGAACTCAAGCTAAGTTGGGACCGCATTGGTCCGTGGCTTCCTTGGATGAAAATGGGTGCACATGCTGGTCATCTGATCTATAGTGCTTATGGAAGCAAAGTCAATAGCTTGGGCGAGTTACCGCAAGTGCTGCAAGATGAAATCAATACTCGTGTTCCTTTGTACAAGGATGCGCCCAAATCGCTTCTTGATGTAGAAGATATAAGTTCTTGGCTTTATTTCCAACACCACTTTGATGCCTACTTGACAGGTGAAACCTTTCCAGTGCCAGAAGCGGAGGATGTTTAGCTTTGTTGTGTAGAGAACAACAAAGCAAAGACAAAATACGAATTAGTATTTTAATACGAGGTAGACAAAGTAAAAATATGTCTCTCGCATTAAAAACTCAAACTGACTTTTGAAACTGCGGTAGCGAGTTGTGGGCGTAGGGGATGGATAGGCATCCATTCCCATGTCTTGTGCCATTAACACGGCTCGCTTAAGATGCAAAGGGTCGCTAACAATCAGAAATTTGGACAAATGGTATTTGTCTGCTACCTTTTGAGCATTCTCAAGGTTTTGGTGAGTTGTGTGAGATTCTGTTTCGACAAGAATATCGGTTTCTTTGACTCCCCGCGCCATTGCATAGCGTTTCCCCACAACGGCTTCTGATGTATCATCATTTTTGCCAACGCCACCAGTAAAAATGATAGTACGTACAACTCCTCTTTTGTAGAGATGAATGGCGTGGTTGATTCTTTCTCGGAAAACTGGAGATGGTTTGTCTCCCCAAACTGCTGCACCCAGGACTATAGCAGCATCAGTTTTGACAACACGGTTAGCCCTACCATAAAAGTATATGCTGAATGCTGTGATTGCAACTACCAGCAAAAGTGCAGACATAATCCCAAGTATGACCAAAGCTAGCCATTGTGTTTTGGTTTGGTAACTGGGCATTGTTGATATCTCCGAAATTAAAATTTACAAGACTTCATCTATCTTTTAACAACTTTATGGAGCTTCTAACAACGTCCAAAAGTACCCATCTGGTGCAACAAAAGAGAAACTCATCTCTCCAAACTCGTTAGGAACGAGGTTTGTATACTTTTGCACGGGGCTTGCTTTGATGCGATCGCAATACATATCTAGTCCTCGCACCCGGTAGGTGTAAAGACAAACTCCCAAGCAACCCGGTTGTGCAGCTTCAAACCTAGAATTTAACTTAATCACATCAGGAAAGCGAATGATATAAAGTCTGCCGGAACGTGCGGCAAATATGTTTGTTTGAGAAGACCGGGGATCATCAAAGGCGGTAAGATAAAACTTTTCCCCCTTTTGGAGATCAAAAATTTCTCGACCTGCTATAGAAGATTCGTAGCTTGTTTCTACATCGTCACGCACACGCAGCAAACCTAAAACTTCGTCATAAAACTTTAGAGTTTCTTTGCTGTCATCCTGAATAATCATCCCCATATGAGTAAACTGGCTTGTCTTGAGGGGAGAATTTACGTTAATGTTCCCATAATGTGGTAATGTATAACCAAATCTCTGAAAGAAAACCTGTCGCATTAAAGGTTGTAATAAGAGCATTTCTCGCACTCCGATCACTGGTTCGATGAAAGGACGGCTTTTTTTCTCCTTGTTGTAAATCACTTCCCAGCGAGGGAATGTATTTTTAATTTCCCAACCGGCTGCTTTTGCCTCCTCCACATGATTTAAAATGTTCAACACATCGTCTGTTAAGGTCGTAGCCCAGCGATTTCCCTTCACTTTCATTGATCCCATCCCTAATCCCTGATTGGTGGGATTTTCCCAAATCATCAGACGAAGCAAACCATGATCTATATATTGATGGTAAAGACGAATCGAACGTAAGGACGAATTGATGCCATACAGTTGGTATGCTGCTGCTTGTGATAATTCACCAACTTGACCAACGCGATAGCCAAAGAGTTCCCAGTATTGAATAGCAGAAATTGGTTCTTTGACACCAATACACACTTCGTAGATGCCTTCAATAGCAGTTTGTTGCCCTTGGTTCATAGTTAGTTATAACGTATAATAAAAGAACTTTTTGAAACAGTGTGCTATTTGAATTATCAATCTATTAGCTTGACATAAATGTATCAGCTTGATAATTGCAAACTCAACAGAAGTAATATGTAATTGTATTAACAATTACATAGATGATTGTAAAACTTTCCTAATTTAACTATGTTTTTATATAAAGTAACGTCAAAACGTTTTTAGAGAGAAAAATAAAGACAGAAAGCACCATGAATTGGGATAAAAATGGTGAAAAACCCGTTTGTACAGACCTGATTTGAGATAGATAAAAAGTCTGCATAACTAACAAACGTTGAGAAACTATGAAGGCGATCGCCATGCTTGTGTTTATCCTTAACTAAGCTATATGTTGGCAAGTAGAATTTTTATCCCTTTTTCTGATTGAAATGTTTGAAATAGCGCCTTTTGAATGATTTTGATAAAACTTCGACAAAACTTTATAACAATATTGAGTATGATCTAGATATACTGTTACCATTGTGTCTAAATCCTAAAATCACAACATATTGTTGCTAGTTTCAAAAAGTGACAGTTACTAGTATTCGGGGTGACTATCTATACATATTTGATGAGAAAGTGTGTTGTCAGTAAATATGCGTCTACTTAATTTACTGCTGAATTAGGTAGAGGCAAGATAGCTTGACACATTTTTATAAGGTTTAAGGAGAAATTCTCATTAAACCTAAGTTACGTACACCATAGGCTATTATCGTTTTAATAGAGTACCAAAAGCGTAGTGAACAACCATTTGGAAAATTAGTTTTGATGTTGTTGACAGTAGAAGTGAGTGTCTCAACAGAGGATAGTTTGACACTTCTTCTAGACAAAATGATGGTACCAATTCTTTTTTTTTGGTTTACTTCACTAGAAAATAAGAGTTTTTGAGCACAAGAAGTAGTGGAGGAAAATTTTCAGGTGTGCAGATGTAAATAGTTGATGACGGCTAGTTACCTATGATAGAAACAAAGACTATAGAAATCGTTTATCATACTATTTTGTTTGCTCATTGACTAGTAACAGCTAGTCTATTTTCCTATTGATGCTAACACATCTGATGAGATGAACCAATATTATTATAATACATTCATAGGCGATTGTTCAGTATTTTGTATCTAGGAAATTGCATCTACCAAAAAAGAAACCTTGACTGGTTCCAGTACATCATTGGAAAAAATTGGTAGAAAGTTAAAATGATTGACACACAGAAGAATCATATCACAGAGGAAAAGAAAGATTTTCCACACAATTTCTTCATAAACTCGTTGCAAAAAAGTACTGTTATACAGTATGCAGATGATCTTCAAAATTCCCGAAAAAAGGGTGTTGTTTCCTGGTTAAAACGAGCAAGTTTACGTAGAAAAGCGGTTGCCTTTGCCTTTGCCTTCGGTACATTGCCAATCATATTAGTAGGGGTGTTCACCTATAACATAGTCAACAACTCGACTACAAAGGAAATCACCAATGCTAAACAAGATAAAGCTAATTTCTTAGCAGACAACATAAACAGTTTTATGTTGAGACGATATGGAGATATTGAAATTTTCTCTAAACTGGCATTCTTACAAAACGGTAAATTCAGGCAAGTATTCAATCGTGAACAGATGCAAGCACAGCTAAGAAACTTAAATATTGAAAACAAGTATGAGAGCATTGCTGTGTTCGACATTCAAGGTAACTTACTTGCTGAGTCCCAAGGACAATCGATTCCTAATCAAAAAAACGAGGACTATTTTCAAAAAGTAGTCAAAACTAACACACCTGAAATCAGTCTACCTTCAGCAGCACAAAACAAAGAGAAAGCTAAAATTTACATATCTGCTCCTGTTAAAGATAGTGAAACAGGTGAAACCATTTATATTATCCGAACAGCTACGCTTTTAAAATCTTTAGAAAAGGTAATATCTACATCGAAAATAAGTCAAGAGAATTACTATTTGATAGATGATTCCAGAAAAATTTTTCTGAGCAAAATAGGATCTCACTTAGGTAATGATGCTAAAGAAGAAATTCCGGGATGGGATAAACTGCAACCACAACAGCAGGTAGTTTCTGGTATATTTTCAAACGAAAAGGAAAATACTGAAAAATTAATAACTTATGCGCCTTTGCCAAAAGTAGAAGGATTGCCACAATTAAAATGGGCATTAGTTCTAGATTTAGATACAGCCACTGCATTTGCAACACAGAGACAATTATTACTGGCATTGCAGATGGGGACTTTCATCACAGAATTGCTCGTTGGTGGCTTTGCAGCAATTGTTGCTAATAGTCTCGTGCGACCAATTTTGGTTGCGACAATGGCAGTTCAAAAATTGGGTAAAGGCAATCTTGATACTCGAATTGCGATTAAAGGCGAAGACGAACTTGCAATCTTGGTTTCTAACATCAACAAGATGGCAGACCAAGTGCAAGACTTACTACAAAAACAAGCTACAGAAGCTCATTTCTTAAAGTTACTCACAAATATCTTCCTCTCAATTCGTTCCTCTTTGAGTAGTGAAGAATTGTTCAACCTTACAGTTACAGAAGCAAGACAAGCACTCAAAGCGGATCGGGTTGTTATTTATCACTTTAATGCTCAAGGAGGCGGACAAATCGTAGCCGAATCCGTTGCTTCTGATTTTCCTGTTTCTCTTGGGGAAAAAATTAAATATACCTCTATAAGTCAGGAGATGATAGAGGCTTACAGAGAAGGTCGGGTGATGGTTATTAACAATCTTTTGGAAGCAGGCTTTCCCCTCGAATACCACAATTTCATGGAAAAATTGCAAGTCAAAGCGAAGTTAGTAACCCCTATTTTCAAAGAAAATCAACTCATAGGTCTTTTGATTGCTCATCACTGTCAGGAAATTCATAATTGGGAGTTCAGTGAAATTAATTTCTTGCGGCAGTTGGCGCTTAAAGTTGGGTTAAACTTGGAACGTCTCAGTTTACTTGAGATGGCACAGACACAAAAAGACCTTGCCATCGACTTGTCTAAAACCCATAACTCGCAAGATGTATGCAATTTAGCGGTTCAAAGCATCCGTAAAGCCTTGAAAGTAGAGCGAGCAGTCATTTACAAAATAGACGAAAATGTCCATGGAAGCGTCGTTGCAGAATCAGTAGTAACAGGTTGGCCTTGTTGTCTTGGTGCAGAAATTAACGACCCTTGTTTAAAAGATTATGTTGAGAAATATCGTCAGGGTCGTGTTGTAGCCATCAATGATATTTACCAAGCCCAGCTCAACGAGTGTTATATCAAACAACTAGAAGCGTTTGCAGTCAAAGCAAATTTAATCGCACCAATTTTGATAGATAACAACTTGCTCGGTTTGTTAATTGTCCATCAGTGTTCTCAATCACGTCTATGGGAACAGTCGGAAATTGATTTGTTTGAGCAATTTGCCAGAATTGTTGGGCTAGCTTTAGAACGGTCTAATCTTTTAGAGCAAGCTGAACAAGGACGCCAAATTGCAGAACAAGGTTCAATGCAGCAACGCCAGCAGAAAGAAACGCTGCAAATGCAATTGCTAAGATTGATATACTGTTTAGAAGAAGCATCTCAAGGTGACCTAACAGTGCGCGCTGAAGTCACCGGTGCGGAAATAGGCACTGTTGCTGACTTTTTTAACTCCTTATTAGAAAGTTTGCAGGAGATTGTGATTCAAGTCAAGCTAGCAGCGACTCAAGTGAATGCTGCAGTTGCAGACAACTCAGGAGCAATGGGTGAACTGGCAATTAACGCACTCAAACAAGCACACGAAATTAGCCAGAGTCTAAATGCTATTGACCAAATGAGGCAATCGATTAAAACTGTGGCAAAAAATGCCCAACAAGCCGCAGAAGTTTCCCGTACAGCATATCACGCCGCCAAAACAGGAGACACAGCTATCGACCTGACAGTCGAAAATATTCTCAAATTGCGGGACACGATGGGGGAAACAGGGAAAAAAGTCAAGCGTCTTGGAGAATCTTCCCAACAAATTTCGCGTATGGTGGCATTGATTAATGAAATTACCAAGCAAACCAACTTGTTAGCTATCAACAGTAGTATTGAAGCAGCGCATGCTGGTGAAGAAGCGCAAGGTTTTGCTGTTATTGCTGAAGAAGTTAGTTTGCTAGCAGCTCAAAGTAGGGAAGCCACTTCAGAAATTCAAGAAATTGTTGCCAATATCCAACTGGAAATCAGCGAAGTTGTCAAAGCTATGGAGTTGGGAACCACACAGGTTGTTGAAGGAACGACTCTGGTTCAAAATACCAAACACAGCTTGAATGATATTCTGGAAGTCTGTCGTCAAATTGACCAATTCGTACAGTCAATTTCTAATGCTACAGTCTCTCAAGTACAAACCTCGCAAGACGTTTCCCTGCTGATGCAAGATATTGCTAAAGTCTCTGAAACAACTAGCAACTCATCTCACCAAGTTTCCACTTCTCTACAGAAAACAGTAGAGATTTCCCAACAGTTGCAAGAAAAAGTGCGGACATTTAAGCTACATTCTCAAGAACAGCAGAGGCTGATTGATAGCGATAAGCTGTAGGACTTTGGCGTGAGGCAACGACTGTGAGCGCTCAATGGTAACAAACCATTTTATCTAAAATCTCCCCCAACTTCTGGCTCACTTGCGTCCTTTGACGCCACTTAACAATTCAAAATGGACTGCGTCCCGCTATGATCTAGCAATTTAGTTGCTGGTAGGGACTGCGTATGATTTCAATGGGACGCAGACAGAATTTATTTATTGATGAATCTAAAAAAGACTCCCAAAGTATTACACGCATTGGCACAATGAAGGCAGTGCTGATTTATGTGCAAAACGTGAGTTCAGAAAGTCTAGAAATTGCCAAAGCTACGTACCAAAGTGCTAAAGTTGCCTTTGAAAAGGGGCAGTACCGAAAAGCTGTTGAACAACTGGAAAAGGCAAGAACCCTCGTGGCTCCTAATTCTCGCCTTGGTGGTGAGTTACAAATGTGGCTCGTCACAGCTTATCAAGCAGCAGGGCGCACAGAAGAGGCGATCGCCCTTTGCGAACAACTCAAGCGCCATCCCCATTCAGAAACGAGTAAACAAGCAAAAGAACTACACTATATCCTCAAAGCACCAAGATTAGAACGACCAAGGGAATGGATGACCGAAATTCCCGATTTGAGTGCAATGGCTGACAATCAAACCAAACTTCCTCTGAGTGTAAAGAATACCAAATCTTCCAAAAAGCAGATGCCTCCTGAACGAGAATTTGTTGACCTTACTCAGGTCAATACCAGAGATAATCGATTTATTTGGATGGCGTTGATTGTCATTGGTTTAACGTTAGGTGGTTTATTTTGGTTGAGTTTGTAATTGACTTTGGGGGGTTTTCCGAGAATGCATTTGTATGCTTTAGCAAAGGATTTTGTGCGTGTACTTAGATTAGTAGGACGTTCTAGCAAGCGCGAAGGCTCGAAATCTAAAATTCAAAATCCTGTTTTGTGGATTGTGCTTGTGGTTTCTCTGTTACTATCTGGTTGTGTCAACTATGATGTAGGTGTTAATTTTTACAATGCAAATGGCGGCGAGTTTGTACAACACATTAAGTTGGAAGAGCGACTAACCAGTTTTAGTGGCGATTCTGTGTATGAATGGTTGAATAGTATAGAGCGTCGCGCCCGCAAATTGGAAGGCAAGACACGAAGGGTTTCTAATGAAGAGGTTATTGTTTCAATTCCCTTTAGTAGCGGTCGGGAACTACAAACCAAGTTTAATGAATTTTTCCACCCTAGTACCACTCAAACACTTGAGTCCATAAGAAGTGAAACTGAGTCGCAATTGCCGCAAATTGATTCTAATTTACTGTTGTTTCAGAATAATTTCCTGCTTTTAGTGCGGAATCGATTGGTTTATGACTTGGATTTGCGATCGCTTGCTCTACTTTCCAGCAAAGGAAATGTTTTGGCGAGTCCTGGCTCAATTCTCGATTTAGAATTTGGCTTAAACGCTCCTTGGGGTGCTAGAAATGTGGAAAATACTAATGTAATTCTTCCAGAAAAAAATGGAAATCAGTTGATGTGGAAGCTCAAAACTGGAGAATTGAACCATATAGAAGTGGTCTTTTGGCTTCCTAGTCCCCTAGGTTTTGGTACTTTATTCATTATTCTGTTTGTCTGGGCAGGTTTTTATCTGAGATACACTTTTATGCCAGATCCCAGAATTCAATTTGTTTCACAAGGAACAGTCACAGAATAGTCCTGTGCTTCATTACGCTGTATTCCACTCCTGGCGGACATAGTTACTTTTAATTATGTCCACATTCTTTAGTTTGGCTCAAACTGCTTGCTTTTAATTCATCAAAAGATTGATTAATTTTTGTGTAATAGGAAAACCAGTCTGATTTTCAAAATGTATAAACATTGGACTGGGGTTTGCTTCTAAAAATATATACTCACCGTTTGGTTTACAACGCCAGTCAATAGCAGTCCACTCTAGCATAAAAGCCTTTGCTATTGCTAAACATTGTTGTTGAATTGATTCTGGTAACTCTCTCGGAATTAACTCAGCATCTAAATCTTCGCGAAAATCTACCGCATGACTGCGAATTTCAGCAGAATAAACTGATTCTCCAATAACATAGCTACGAATATTTGTCCCAGGAATGTACTCCTGTAGTGTGACTGGAGAAAGACTCAAAGCCAAGTTCAATCTCTTTGGTTCTAAATGCTCTTGTGTCAAAAACTGGGTATGAGCACCACCATAAACTGGCTTAAAAATAACTTTTTCATTTATCTGAACAAATTCTGTAATTTCTCCTGGATGATTACTAATCAAAGTGGCTGGAATAGTCACTCCTATTTCTTTGGCTTTGCTAAGTTGTAGAGGTTTTTCTTTATGAAACTGGTATGCTTGCCAAGAATTAACCCAATGACATGGACAAGCCTGGATTAATGAGCGCAGTGTACTTATTGAATCATTAAATGCAACATACTGTTGGTTTGAGTCTTTTAACTGCGGAACGTGAACGCCGGAAAAGCTACGCCAAAATATACTGTGAATATCTAGGAAATTTAATTGATGTTCTTCAGATAGAGCTAAAGATCCCACCTTAGTATCAGGTCTCCAAGACATCCTTAATTGTGTTGGAAATAGCTGAGTATCGAAATAATTTACCATCGCACCAGCATCTGTAAGAGCATTCTTCAGATGGGCAGCATGAGCATCTAAAGAATTGCCCAAAATTAAAATGTTCATTTTAAATTAGCGGTTTTAAGAAGTCTGAAAATAAAATAAATTTAACCGCATATAGTTTCAGCACTTGACTCTAAAGTGCTGAAACTATATGGTATGTAAACTTGAACTGAAATCGTTTTTCAGTCAATTACTAAAGTGGGTTTTGTCTCCGCCATGCGCTTATCACGCGGAGTTTTCAACCAGTCGCTTTAAACTTCACATTAACGACCAATCTACCAAGGAAAGTGACCTCCAATTTCAAACCAACCTTTGGTCACTGGAGGCTTTTTGGGTGGCTTCTCTCCTGTTTCACTTCCTGGACAGGGGGCAGAAATACAATTTATCACTCCCCCTCCTTCTTCACCTACAGCTTGAGTGGTGACTGTCCCTCCTCCTCCTTCTTCACCTAAAGCTAGAGTGGTGAATTTATCCGATCCACCTAAGACTTGAGCAGCCTCTTCGTCATTGAGTTCCTCTTCAAAATTGAGTTCTATTGCTTCTAAATCTGAAACATCTAGACCAAAGGGATGGTTCATTACAGTTCTCCTGGGTTGATAAAATTTCTGGGTTTTGTACTGGGTTTGCGGAGTGTTAGGAAAAGGTTCTGATTCCTGTACTTGTAGTACATATATCAGATATTTGTGGTTCTTGTTACTATCTTTTTGTAACAATTTTATACTTGCATAATTTTGAAAAAAGTCAAGTAAAGACTGCTCTTTTCCTAGTAATAACTGTCCTGTTATCTGCTATCTGACTCGTACATTCAGTTGTTGATCCCCAACGCTATGAGTGAGGTCAACGTACTTGGCTGTTTGAAATGACTGCTGATAAACCTGCCATAGAGGAGGTACAGGGCGCGGCTGTGCTGCGTTGATGGACAGGCAAACAACAAAGCTCAAGAATGTGACTAAATACAAAAGCGCGAGTTTTTTCATTACGGCGACAAACGCTGAATTTTCCAACTACCATCATCTAAGCGAGTATAAAGCAAGCGATCGTGCAGACGGTTAGAACGTCCTTGCCAAAATTCGATTTCTGTGGGGATCACGCGCAAGCCACCCCAGTGTTGTGGTCGCTTAACATCTTGGTTTTGATATTGAATTTGCAACTCCTGCATCCGTTGTTCCAGCGCTTCTCGGCTTTTTATAACCTGACTTTGCTCAGACGCCCATGCACCTAGGCGACTGTTCAAAGGACGGCTATAAAAATACTCATCTGACTCGTTTTCGGAAACTTTTTCTACACTCCCACAAATACGGACTTGGCGTTCTAGTTCCGCCCACCAGAAAACTAATGAAGCTTGAGGATTTTCTGCTAACTGCTGTCCTTTATGACTGTTGTAGTTGGTATAAAAGATAAAGCCCCGTTCGTCAAAACCTTTGAGCAGCACAATTCTTGCTGAGGGCTGACCGTTTACTGTAGCTGTGGCTACAGTCATCGCGTTTGGTTCTGGAAGTTGGGCTGCTAATGCTTGGTCAAACCATTGTCTAAACTGTATAAAAGGATTAGAGTTTACATCCTTTTCGCTCAAACTTTGCAGGGTGTAGTCTTTGCGAAGGTCAGCGATCGTTTTGTCCATTTTCGTTTACTTTCCTATTATTAAGTACGTATTTCAGTACTTGGTGCCTGTATTTGCAAAAATATTTATCTAATCTAGTAGTCCACCACATCAACTTTGAGGGGTAGATGAGGTGAAAAAATTCTTACTCTCCCCCAGCTTCCCCAGCTTGCCTTAACCCCGCAATTTTGGGTAGTCCGAGCACTAGATGGTCATCAGCTTTCACTAAGTTGTACCTAATGTATCAAAGCGTTTTAACACAGATAACATAAGATGTACCGTTCAGCCTCAGTTCAACGTCTGTTAATATACGGCCTGAGCGGTCCGATTATCGCTCTCAATCTCTGGTTGCTGTATGTGATTTTTCGCTTATTCCAGCACCCCATCACCATTGTGAGCATTGCAGCAATTCTGGCTTTTTTACTGAACTACCCAGTCAAGTTATTTGAACGCATTACCTTGAGCCGTGCTCAAGCAGTTATCATTGTATTGCTGTTAACTTTAACGCTTTTGGTCATTCTTGGCGTTACGCTCGTACCAGTAGTTATTGACCAAACAATACAACTTTTAAATAAAATTCCAGATTGGCTAGCCACCAGTCAAGCAAACTTGGAGCAGATTGAAGCTTTAGCTAAAAAGCAGCGTTTTCCCCTAGATTTGACGGTAGTCAGCAATCAAATAAATGCAAACATTCAAAGTTTGCTGCAACAGTTGGCTTCCGTTGTTGTGGGATTTGCGGGAACACTGTTATCGGGTTTAGTTGATCTGATATTGGTAGTAGTGCTGGCATTTTATATGCTATTGTATGGCGATCGCGTATGGTCTGGCTTATTCAACTTCTTACCACCTCATATTCGATTTCCCTTAACCACATCTTTACGACTTAATTTCCACTACTTTTTTCTCAGCCAGATTTTGCTAGCATTGTTCATGGTAATTAGTCTTATTCCTATTTTCTTACTTCTCAAAGTACCTTTTGCCTTGTTATTTGCCATACTCATAGGTATATCCCAACTCATCCCCTTCATCGGGGCGACTTTAGGTATTGGTTTGGTTACTTTTTTAGTTTTGCTGCAAAATTGGTGGTTGTCAGTGCAAGTCGCTATAGCTGCCATAGTCATCCAGCAAATTAAAGATAATCTGTTAGGTCCCAAGTTACTTGGCGATTTTATTGGTGTTAATCCCATCTGGATTTTTGTAGCTATTCTCATGGGATTTGAGATTGCTGGTTTATTAGGAACACTGGTTGCTGTTCCTATTGCTGGCACCATCAAAGTTACCTTCGATGCTATCAAAGGCGGTAACAGAAAAAACAGTGTAACTGAGTAGGAGTTTCGGGAATGATTGATAAAAATTTCATATACATAGGGAAATGTAAAGATTATTTTTATGATTTTTTCGATCCATTTTTGTAACAAGAGTAGGTGTATCAAAATATCATATGTTATACTCTACGAGTTATATTCATTCTCATACCATTTTGTTTTCTAGCAATCCTAAATAGTTTGTGAAATTCTTCCGCAAGGTTGTTCTAAGTCAATTCTCCAGTGTTTTTTATTTCTTTGTACAAATGACAAAAGTCTCATAGACGGGTTTACTGCCTGTCACTCGTGGTGTAAGAAACTCTTTGTCGAGCGTAAGCTCAAAAGGCGTACTGATTCCAAAAAGTACTGAGTAACCCCAAAAGTTGTTTGACAAGTAAAATAAAACTGCTGTAGATGTTCAACCTTAACGTTTTCAAACTTTTTTGGATAGGACGTTGCGCTATAGTTCAAGCACCATTCAAAATGGTATTAGCCACAATTTTCAGGGAAGCATTGAGCAAAAAAAATTATCTAGTCTTTGGTTTTCAATGAGACAAATCAACTTTGTTATAATCTTTATCTTTTGTTTAGCCTTGGCTTTATTTGCCCTCGAGAACACCCAACCCGGAACAATCAATATCGTTCCAGAAGTACAGGTGCAGGCACCAATTGCAATTGAGTTGCTTTTGGCAGCGGGGATAGGAGCAGTTCTGGCTTGGTTGTATAGTATCTGGACACATTTTCTGCGACTTGTACTTTCTGGTCAACAAGTGCGACAGAAAAATGTCCAAATTAAGGAACTAGAAAGGAAAGTTGAACAATATCAAGCAGAAGTTCAATCTTTGAAACCTGTTCTACCGCCAGTGAATGATTCTGTAGCAAAAGAAGCACAAGTCATCAGCCAATAACAGAATTGTTTCGTGAGTACTTAGTAGTTGTTAGTCGTCCCACTATCGACTACTAACACAACAAAGAACAACTCATAAGAAATAGCAATTTCTTATACAAAACCAGTAAATCCAATATCCAAACAATTAATGGATGCTTCTGAGTTATTGGAAAAAATTACACTTTTGATTCATCAGGCGGAACTTGGGGAAATAGATCCTTGGGATGTCAAAGTGATTTCGGTGATTGATAATTATTTGGAATTAATGGGATCGCAAGCAACCAGCAAGGGCTATGAAGCTGACTTGTTGAAATCAGGACAAGCTTTTTTATCGGCATCCAAACTTGTGCTATTTAAAGCAAATACTTTGATGGAATTGCAATCAGCAGCACAAGAGCAAGAAGCATCCGTTGATGATGGATTGCTTACGAGTGAAGACGGGATGATTCATCAAGCTCAGCGCCTACCATTAGAGCGGCACTTGCGTCGTCGTCCAATAGCAATGCCACCATCAAAGCGTCGCGTGACTTTGCAAGAACTGATTTCGCAATTGCAAATCATGGCGCAACAATTGAAACTCGTAGAAAAAGTTAATAAACCTGTCCGTCAGAAACGGCAACCTAGTTTGCAAAGTATGCGGGCAGCATTAGAGTTGGCTCACCAGGAAAATCTTACAGAGGTGGCTTTTGAACTAGAGCAGCTCTTGCAAAGTGTGGCAACACAATTGAGTTCACACAACAGTTGGCTCAATCTTGAACAACTGGTGGAGTTATGGACGCAAACAAAGCAACCACAACAAAATAATACACACACATCGCAACATAGTCATATAGTTGTTAGTGTTTTCTGGGCTTTACTACTGCTTTGTGCTCAATCGAAAGTGGAGCTATTTCAGGAGGAGTTTTATCAGGAAATTAAAATCAGGTTACTGACTGATTCAGCTAATCATGAATCCATAGATGCTCCCTTGAATTCAGAGTTTGCAACATAGGAATATTCAAAATTATCAGAGTTTGGCTTCAGCAAGTTCCAAAATCCGATTAAATTGAAAAAGATAACGAATGAGAAGATGTAGACACCAACAAAAATTTTGCCAAGTCGCAAAATCCTTTGTGTACAGGTTACCTACTCTGGATGGTGAATAGACAGCGCTCTCTAGATGAAAGTTTTGTGCATCTTGGTGAGTGAGTTGACTGTTGGCGCAACTCCTGTGTTCGTGGCGTTGCAAGAGCGTGCTCTCGGGGCATACTAAGCATAGGTATGCTTTATTACGCAGTTTTTCTCCGTAAGTCGGGTGAACACTCACTCTGCCGCATAGCATGTGGAAACGAATTAGGACATAGGCGTGCTGGAGGTATATTCATATCTCTTCCTCCACACTGTTTTATATTGGCGCAACCCTAGGCAGGACTTACGGTGTAGCCATGCCCCAGGCATAGGGCTTCTCGTAAAGTTCAATGGGCTTTAAGCAGGGTAGGTTAGAGTAGGATAAAGAATGATATGAGGTCATGAAGTGTGAATGCTCAAAGCTAGGTATGAAAAATTTATACTTTATACTTAATATTTTATATTTTATTCATGCTTTATACTTGACACTACTAGGCAGGTTATGCCGATGACTGAGCCAAAGTCTCTTGATCTCTGTTATCCGTGCTTTGCGGGGTGACTTCAATCAGAAATAAACTCACGATGAAATATGACTTAATAACAGTAAACTCGCTTGTGGTTGAGGAATAAACACATATGAAGGCGATGATTCTCGCAGCTGGTAAAGGTACTCGCGTACGTCCGATTACCTACACAACGCCCAAACCGATGATGCCCATTTTGCAGAAGCCAGTGATGGAATTTTTACTGGAACTTTTACGCAAACACGGCTTTGACCAGATTATGGTTAATGTAAGCCATTTAGCAGAGGAAATTGAAAGTTATTTCCGTGATGGTCAGCGGTTTGGCGTACAAATTGCCTACTCTTTTGAAGGTCGTATTGTTGAAGGTAGTCTTGTTGGGGAAGCAGTTGGATCTGCCGGGGGCATGCGGAAAATCCAAGACTTTTATCCATTCTTTGATGATACCTTTGTAGTGTTGTGCGGTGATGCCCTGATTGACCTAGATTTGACAGCAGCTGTGAAGTTGCACAAATCTAAAGGAGCTCTTGCCACCATTATCATGAAATCCGTGCCTAAGGAAGAAGTTTCTAGCTATGGTGTAGTCGTCACCAACGAAGATGGTCGTGTTAAAGCTTTCCAAGAAAAACCCAAAGTTGAGGAAGCTCTAAGCACTAATATCAACACAGGTATTTATATTTTTGAACCAGAGGTTTTTAATTATATCCCATCTGGGGTAGAGTATGACATTGGTAGCCAACTTTTCCCCAAACTGGTAGAAATTGGTGCGCCCTTCTACGCTATCCCAATGGACTTTGAATGGGTGGATATTGGAAAAGTTCCAGACTACTGGCGGGCAATTCGTGGTGTCCTTTCAGGGGAAATAAAGAACGTGCAAATCCCTGGACAACAAGTCGCACCTGGTATATACACTGGCATGAACGTTGCTGTCAATTGGGATAAAGTCGATATTACAGGTCCAGTTTATATCGGCGGCATGACCAAGATTGAAGACGGAGCCAAAATTGTCGGTCCTACGATGATAGGTCCAAACTGCTGGATATGCAGTGGTGCTACGGTAGAAAACAGTGTCATTTTTGAATGGTCACGATTGGGACCGGGAGTACGGCTTGTGGACAAGTTGGTATTTGGTCGTCACTGCGTAGACAAGACTGGAGCAACGATAGATGTCCAAGCAGCAGCTCTGGACTGGCTCATTACTGATGCTCGCCGAGATCCACCATCGCATACACCAGTGGAACGGCAAGCTATTGCTGAATTGTTAGGAAATAATGCTACTTAGTCATTAGGAGGGAGTACGCTCTTGCGACTTTTAGCGTTGTAGCATCTGCCGTTTTAAAGTCATTAGTCACTAATTGATGACTAATGACTTTTGACTTTTAACTGTTCAGGTAAGTGTAGCGTCGCAAACTTTGTTCATAGGTTTGCAACAGCCTTTGAGCTTCCGCTAAAGTAATGTGATTTTCTTCTAAAGCATGCTCACAACGCTGGCGAATGCTTTCGACCATATCTTCAGAGTCATACTGCACATAGCTTACCACTTCGCTCATGGTATCACCTTTAACAACGTGTTCAATTTGGTAACCTTTTGGAGTCAGTTGGATGTGAACTGTGTTGGTGTCGCCAAAGAGATTGTGCAAATTGCCCATAATTTCTTGGTAAGCTCCGTTGAGGAACATTCCGAGATAGTAGGGTTCTCCTGATTTGAGGGGGTGCAGTTCTAAAACTGATTTCACATCCCGCAGGTCAATAAACCTGTCGATTTTGCCATCACTATCGCATGTCAGGTCTGCCAAAATTCCTCGCCGTGTTGGTTCTTGATCCAAACGGTGAATTGGCATAATAGGGAAAAGCTGGTCAATAGCCCAACAGTCGGGTGCAGATTGAAACACAGAAAGATTGATGTAGTAGATAGAAGCCATGATTTGTTCTAGGTCTTCCATCTCGTCCGGTACGTATTCCTGCTTTCTGGTTATTTCAAGAATTTTTTGACAACAAGCCCAGTAAAGCCTTTCAGCTTTAGCGCGTTCTGTAAGACTTAAAATTCCTAAGTTGAAACGACTGATGGCTTCTTCTTTGAATTGGGTAGCGTCGTGGTAGAGTTCTTGGTAGTTCTCCTCGTTAACAGATTGGAAAGTTTCCCAGAGGTAAGTAATAACCGGGGATTCACCTTCTTTTGGCTGTTCTGGTGAGTCAAGCGGGACAACACTGCTACTAAGAACGTCAAAAATCAGTACCGATTGATGGGAAGCAATCGCCCGTCCGCTTTCGCTTATCAGTGTTGGTACTGGAAGTTTTCGTTCTGCACAAGTATCTTTTAACTCTGCCACGATATCGTTGGCATAGTTCTGCATATTGTAGTTTTTTGAGGCATAGAAGTTGGTTTGCGAACCGTCATAATCGACACCCAAGCCACCTCCAACATCGAGATACCTCATCTTTGCCCCTAATGCTGCCAGCTCCACATAAATACGGCTAGCTTCTTGAATGGCATCTTTAATCACATTGATGGCTGAGATTTGCGATCCGATGTGGAAGTGTAATAGCTGCAAGGAACCCAATAGGTTAGCATTACGTAACTTGTCAACTGCCTGAATAATCTCAGGGATGGTGAGACCGAATTTAGCGCGATCGCCTGTAGAAGTTCCCCACCGTCCCATCCCTTGGGTACTTAGTTTAGCTCTCACACCCACAATTGGCTCAATCCCCAATTGTTGGCTGACTTCGATCACCAAATCAACTTCTTCGACTTGTTCTAAAACGATAATCGGCTTTTGACCTAGTTTTTGTGCCAGCATCGCTGTCTCGATGTATTCTCGGTCTTTGTAGCCGTTGCAAATCAGCAGCGCTCCTGGTGTATCCAATAAAGCTAGACCAATCATTAACTCTGGCTTTGAACCAGCTTCTAAGCCAAATTGATGGGGTTTGCCGAACTTTACCAAGTCTTCAATTAAATGCCGTTGCTGATTGCACTTGACAGGAAATACGCCACGGTAAACACCAGGGTAGTTGTAGCGGGCGATCGCTTTGGCAAAACAAGCGTTTAACCGCTCAATCCTGTCTTCCAAAATATCCGAGAAACGAATCAGTAGCGGCAATCCTAGACTACGCTGTTTAAGGGCGTTGACGAGTTCATATAAGTCTAAAGAACCACCGCGATCGCCTTTAGGAGAAACAGTGATATGACCTGCTGCGTTTATAGAAAAGTAAGGCTGCCCCCAACCTTCTATTCGGTAAAGTTCTTCACTCTTTTCAATTGTCCACTGGCGAGGTACATCTGCTGATGTGGCTGGTGGTAGCAGCTTTTTTTGTTTATTATTTTTCAATTCCGCTTTTTGTCCATCGGACGGCAGTTTCAGCACCCCTTCTAATTTCTCTGTTGACTCAACATGCATTTCTTCGCTGACCTCGATGTTAGACCCACGAAAATACAATTTAGCGTATTCGTCTGTATGTGCACATGCACTTAGAGATAGTTTCTGAGATATTGTCAGTATTGGTCATAACTCATTCCTATTTGTCATTAATTCTTGACAAATCAGAGAAGACAAACGACCCTTCTGGTATGCCTGTGGCACACTATTGGTGAACGCCTAACGGGAGATCCCTTCGGGTATCTCCTGCACGCCTACGCTACGCGAATGCAGTCGCCTACGGAGGAGCCAGTACTGTTCGCGCAGCATGGCACTTTGTGCCATAGGAGGGTTTCCCGACAGAGGTATCTGGCGTTGGAGATCCTCCTCATGCGCGCTGTCTCACCAATCGCCAAGGTGCAGGAGATAGTCCTGCATAGCGCTGGCTGCCAAAAGACAAATTCAGTAAATTTGAGGAGATAGTTTTGGAACGTACATTTTTAGCAATTAAGCCCGATGGCGTGCAACGTGGATTGGTAGGTGAAATTATCCGTCGCTTTGAAGAGAAAGGCTTTACCCTTGTTGGTTTGAAATTATTAAAAGTTAGTCAGGAATTGGCTCAAGAGCACTACGACGTTCACCGAGAAAGACCTTTTTTTGCTGGGTTGGTAGATTTTATCACTTCTGGCCCAGTCGTAGGAATGGTTTGGGAAGGCGAAGGCGTTGTCGCATCTGCCAGAAAAATCATTGGCGCAACAAACCCACTTTCGGCAGAACCAGGGACAATTCGAGGTGATTTAGGGATTAATATTGGTCGCAACCTGATCCACGGTTCCGATGCTGTCGAAACAGCACAACGGGAAGTGTCTCTGTGGTTTAAAGAAGAAGAACTAGTTTCTTGGCAACCAACCATAACACCTTGGTTACACGAGTAATTTAGGAAGCGAGAATTGATGAGGAGTCAAGGATTTTTTCCCTCACTCCTTGACTCCCTCATCTGGCTCCTACTCTCTACTTCCTTCCATCACTTCGGGTTTATTTTGTTCTTCTATTTCTTCTGAGTGGGTTCGCTTAGAAAATCCCCATGCCAAGATCAGGGCGATCCCAGTAATCATGAACCATTCTGGCGGTACCAAAGAATCGTTCACGACTCTAAGCAGTAATCGCAAGCCCACTAATGCCACAGTCATATAACCTGCATCCTCCAAGTGGACAAATTCATCTAACCAACGAATAAACAAACCTGCCATAAAGCGCAGAGTCACAACACCAATGGTTGTGCCTATAATCACAAGCCACTTTTCATTAGAAACAGCGATCGCAGTCGTAACACTATCAAGAGAAAACGCCAAATCTGTGAAGGCAATAATCGGGATCACTTGCCACAGAGAACTAAACCTGGGACCGTGGTCTTGATTGTCATCGGCTTGATCGGAAGTAAAATGTTGGAATACTAGCCACAGAAGGTAACCTGCACCTAGTAACTCAAACTGCCAGAACTGTTGCACCCAGGTGGCTGTTAGAAGTAAGGTGATTCGCAGGACATAAGCAAATACTAAACCAATATTCAGCGCCCGATCTTCGAGATCCTTGTCTTCTAGTCCTTGGGCGATCGCAGCCAGAGCGATCGCGTTGTCAGCAGACAGTATTGCCTCTAAAAAGACGAGCACTAGCAGCACTATCGGTGCTTCAATGCTGAAATGAAACTGAAGGTAATCGAATATTCTATCTAGCATTCCAGTTTTCTTAAAGAGCAAAAATCATAAATTACCACAAATCGCAATCTTAATATACAAAGCGCAATAAAATGCTACTTTTATTAAGCTTAACGTGTGGATGGCAAATTCTCAAAGCGAATCAGGATTACGGGGAGCACGCGAGCACCCGACGAGTAAGGAATACCTGAGCCTTTGTAATGCACGGACGTTTGCCACGGCGATTGCGACTGCGTAAGGAATAGAGCTTGTGTGCAATCTGCTGCAACTGTCATGCGACTTATACTTACCAAGAAAAAGTCTGAAATCAGACTTTTCAAACATCCTCTAACTCAACTACTTTTTCGAGTCAACTGAGTTGGTAGGATTCAATTACCAACAATCATTTTTGGGTTGGACTTAAAAAATTGTTAAAAAACTCTGATTCTCGGCACCGACTGATTATCTCTGTTGCTATTGGAGTATTAGTCTGCGTACTATTGCCGTCTTGGCTGCGCTTACCTACGCGCACTCTCTGTGCTTGGAACTTAGGCGCTGACTGTTTCTTAGGCTTGACTTGGTGGATAATGTTCAGGACAACTCCACAAAAGATGCGCCGTTTCGCGCAACTTGAATATCAAGGACGTGTGGCTATTTTAACCTTAATTATCGCTTCTGCTTGTGCAAGTGTTTTAGCGATTGGGTTCTTGCTGACTGGTAATACAAAAAGTTTGTCAACTATTTTACTAACCCTACACGTCACGCTGGCTGTGATGACGATTATCAGCTCTTGGTTATTAGTACATACTATCTTTGCCATGCAGTACGCGCGTACTTATTATCAAGTTAGCAATAGTAATACAGAGCAAATAGCTGGTGGTTTAGATTTTCCCAATGACGAAGAACCAGATTATTGGGACTTTCTATATTTTTCTTTTGTGATTGGCATGACTAGTCAAGTCTCAGATGTCCAGACAATATCACGTTCAATGAGGCGTTTGACTTTGCTACACGGGATCTTATCCTTCTTTTTTAATACTAGTATTTTGGCTATGAGTATCAATATCATTGCCGCCCTGATTTAAATCAGGTTTCTTAAGCCGATGCTAAAAGTATAGGTTAAACATATAAAAATTTTGTATCTCTACTTATAGAAAGAGGAAAACCTTGCCTTTGAGTTCTTAGGATGAACACAAACATAAGCAATCGGAGTGGATCTATGCCTGTTAACAACATAGATGAATTATCTCAAGAACTAAAAGACCAACTGCAAGAAGTTCCTCAAGAAGGAAAGCAAATTTTTGTTGCAGCATTCAATGCAGCTCAAAGTGACGGTTTCAGTGAACAGGGTGCCTATGAAGTTGCTTGGAATAGCGTAAAAAACCAGTACGAGAAAGGTTCAGATGGCAAATGGCATGCAAGGGGCGAAGTTACCGCTCAACACAACAAAGCTATTACCCAAGGTGGCAACTAAGTTCTTTTTGCGTTGGTTTTAAATTTCCGGCGGTTTGTATTAAAGACAAACCGTCTTTTGCTTATTTCTAGGTTTAAAAATGATTGCAAAATACATCAGATGAAAGTAATACAAGTTGCCAAAGTATTATAGATATGCAGGTCACAAAACACGAAATCTCTATTCGTCGTATGCAAGACGATGTACAAGATTATGAGTTGATGGCAAAATGGCTGACTGATGAGAAAGTATTGAAATATTACGAAGGGAGAGATAATCCCTTTCCTTTAGACAGAATTATAGAATCTTACCAGCCTATGGTCAGGGGAGATGATCCAGTTATCCCTTGCCTGTTTTACAATCAAAAAACTCCCATTGGTTACTTGCAGTATTGTGCCCTCAACGACTTATCTGATACAGAGAGGCAAATGTATTGTCTGGAAGAAACTGAAGATGTTTATGCGATTGACTTATTTATAGGAGAAATCCAATATTGGAACCAAGGAATTGGCACAAAAGTAGTTTCATTGGCTCTAAACTATATTTTTGAACAACTGCAAGCCCGCAAAGTTGTAATCGACCCACATGTGTGGAACACTCGTGCTATCCGTTGCTATGAAAAATGCGGCTTTGTCAAGCTAAAAATATTACCAGAACATGAACTTCACGAAGGAAAGTGCTGGGATTGCTGGTTAATGGCGACAAACCACAAGAAATCAGTACACTGAAAGAAATTACCCCGCTGGCATTGACCTTCCGCGCTTACCGATGACTCAACAACCTGCTAGAATCTGTATCCTTGGTGGAGGCTTTGGTGGTCTCCATACTGCTCTGCGCTTGAGCCAGCTTCCTTGGGAACCTTCGCAAAGACCCGAAATAGTTCTGGTGGATCACAGCGATCGCTTTGTTTTCTCTCCTCTTCTGTACGAACTTCTGACTGGGGAATTGCAAACCTGGGAAATTGCCCCACCTTATCAAGAACTTTTGGTCACTACAGGTGTTCGTTTTTGTCAAGGTTTTGTATCAAAAATTGACATAGACCAGCAACGTGTACATTTACAGGATGGACCAGAAATTTCCTATGATCAATTGGTGTTAGCGCTAGGTGGCGAAACACCGTTGGATACTGTCCCTGGAGCAACATCTTACGCCTATTCGTTTCGGACTATTGCAGATGCGTATCGTTTGGAAGAACGCCTGCGAGTTTTAGAAGAATCGGATGCAGATAAAATCAGGGTAGCTATAGTTGGTGCTGGTTACAGTGGTGTAGAGTTAGCTTGCAAACTAGCAGATAGACTTGGGGAAAGAGGACGATTTCGGCTGATTGAAATATCTGACCAAATTTTGCGAACCTCGCCAGACTTCAACAGACAAGCAGCTAACAAAGCAATAGAAGCACGGGGTGTGTTTCTCGATTTAGAAACTAAGGTAGAAGCAATTGCTCAAGACAGCATCTCATTAGAGTACAAGAATCAAGTAGACACAATTCCTGTGGATTTGGTGATTTGGACAGTGGGAACGCGGGTATCACCCGTGGTACGAAACCTGCCTGTCAAACAAAATCAACGTGGTCAAATTAGCACTACATCAACTCTCCAAGTCCACGATCATCCCGAGATTTTTGCCTTGGGGGATTTAGCAGATTGCCTAGATGCTGAAGGTAAGCAAGTCCCTGGAACAGCACAGGCTGCTTTCCAACAAGCAGATTACGTTGGTTGGAACATTTGGGCAACTTTGACAAATCGCCCTTTGCTTCCCTTCCGCTATCAGTTCTTAGGTGAAATGATGGCATTGGGAATAGACAGTGCCACCCTGACTGGTTTAGGCATCAAACTAGAAGGTTCGTTAGCATACGTCGCGCGTCGTCTTGCCTACCTTTATCGGCTACCAACCTTAGATCACAAACTCAAAGTTGGTTTTAACTGGCTTACTCGTCCGATTGTAGAGACACTTTATAGAAAATAAAAAATTACATACTTGGGATACAGGACTGTTTGAGTCAGTGGAGATAGGTAGATAGCTAATAGCGAGTCAGTGATAGTTTATGAAGGAAAAACCGCGAGTTATCTTTTTAGATGCTGTTGGCACACTTTTTGGGGTGAAAGGCAGTGTAGGAGAAATCTACACTCAGATAGCGCAGGAGTTTGGAGTCGAAGTTTCTGCTGATACTTTAAACAAAACATTTATACAGAGTTTTAAAGCTGCGCTACCCCCAGTATTTCCAGATGCAGAGGAACAAGACATTCCCCAACGCGAGTTTGATTGGTGGCTTGACATTGCGCAAAACACTTTTGAACAAGCAGGTGTTATCCAGAAGTTTTCTGATTTTTCGACTTTTTTTAGTGAACTCTATATTCACTTTGGTACAGCTAATCCGTGGTTTATCTATCCCGATGTCTTGCCAGCTTTGGTTAGCTGGCGGCGGATGGGAATAGAACTGGGAATACTATCGAATTTCGATTCCCGTATTTACTCAGTGTTACAAAGTTTGGAGATCAGAGAGTTTTTTGAGTCTATCACTATTTGCACTCAAGCAGGTGCTGCCAAACCTGATAGCAAAATCTTTGCCATAGCTTTGGAAAAACATAAGTGTTCATCAGAGGCTGCATGGCACATTGGTGACAGTCTCACAGAAGATTATCACGGAGCGAGGGGAGCTGGGCTAAGAGGCATTTGGATAAATCGTCAGAATTAATTGTTGACATCCTCCCTACCAAGCGCAAAGCTTGAGGGTTGGATCACAACAATTGAAAAATCTGCCAAGCGCGTTAGCTCCGCGCCCCTCTTGTGGCTAGCGGTGAGGGGGTCGCAGTCTTGGACGCCACTTCCTTCAAGTCGGGCATTGCCCGCCCAACGGAGTGGCTCCGCTTCCCGTCGATTGCGAACCCCGCGGATTATTCACAAACTATTTGTGATTGCTATATCATTAACAAATGATATAACAAAATATAAATTTTTATTGAACGACTAAGGAAATTTATAAAGAATTACTGCTAAATCTGCAAGTTTATTAAATAGAATTAAAGAAAATTTTCATTAAAAAAACTTTAAGTAAAGAAAAAAAAGACAAATCAAACCAAAAAATAATCATTTATGTAACTTTAATCTATTCATAATATAGTATCTATATTTTAGTGATCTCCGATCTGAGATAATCTGCAATAGTGGTAATATCATGTTCGGGTAATTAGTTATGATTTCCACGTTGACTGCACCCCACCCCTTTATCCCCTCCCCTTAGCAAGGGGAGGGGAGCCGAAGCGCAGCTTTGGCGGGGTGAGGTTCTTCAGCATGATAAGTAATCAAACGAACTTGATATAACTCAAAATAGTAAGGCTAGGAAGTCATGAGATGTCTCTAGTTTTACAATTAGCTAAGAAAAAGCTGACTGCTACAGAAGTTTTGCTACTACTGATGGAAAAAACTGCATTTATTTAGCCTATGCAAAGTATATATTGAGATTTTGTGCCAAAAGTGAGTGGCCGTGCATAACTGGCAAATATAATAGTCTGAAATTGCATAGATGATAGATTTAGTAGTAGAAGTTAATATTTCTAAGGTATTTTAACTTAGTTTGTTTTAGTATAATTTATGGTAACGTGCCTTATGGGCGTATACGATAAGCCACAAGAAAATATTATTTCACGAAATGAGCTTTTTCGGAAGCAGGTTTTTGGGTGTATATACTTAGAATACTTAGAAAAATTAGATTTCTTCTTTACTCTGAACTCTTAATCCCCAATTTTATGTGATATGGTCTACAGTAAGATCTCTGCTTTCCAAGAATTTGTCGCTACCCTAGAGGGTTTTGATCGCTTACCACCTGAGGTCATCGCCTCTGTATCACAAAAGCTGCAACCTTTGCGTTACCGTATAGGTCAAAAGATTATCGGTAAAGAACAAGTTCCTGATCGAGTCACAATCATTTATGAAGGCAAAGCTCGTCTGTTGGCATATGATCCACGTACAAATATGCCAACGACGTTGAACTTGCTGGAACCAGGAGCAGTTTTGGGCGAAATTAGTCTATTACGGCAAACTGCGTGCGAGATCACAATTGCTTCCAACGAAGTTATCTGTATAACATTGAGTGCAGCGGAGTATTTACGCTTACTCGCGATGTACCCAGCTTTTGCACAGGCTCGTCAAAACCGCTGTCATTTGATGGAAGTTTTTGATATCCTTACTCTTCAAAAGGAAGTACAAGCTTTAGGCAGCACTAAACTCAAAGAACTGACTCAAGACGCTTGGGCTGGAGCAAAAGTACATAACCTGCCACCAGGAAAAACTTTATTAAATCAACCAGATAACGATTATATTTGGTTTGTCAGTGGCGGTGGAACAGTCAAGGGCTTCTCTGTGGGTTCCAGATTGGAATTGAGTGATTTGCATCAGACAATTGAGGTACAGGGGAATACTCCGGCGCGGTTGTTGGGAATGCTCAGGTCTGATATTTTACTGCTAGACAGTATAGACAGACAACAGTATCCAATAGACGAGAGTGAGTCACAGACAACAGACTTAGAGATTCCATACGCAGCGGACGAAGAAATACCACCACAACCCTCGCAAGCGCAAGAAAAACATAAAACTAGAAAATATCCTTTTTATGGGGGTAGGGGACAACTCAATTCGGCGATCGCCTGTTTTCAAATGTTAGCCAAACACTTGGAAATGCCGTTTCGACGGGAAGTGGTTCGCCGCATTTTCAACGACCAGATGAGCCGTCAGGGTGTGATATCGTTTCAGCTATGTGCTTACCTGGCAGAGTTAACAGGATTAAAAGTACAGTTGGTGGATATCCCCACTTCTGCTGTGACGCGCATACCCACACCAGCCTTGATTCGTTATGGTGAAAGCTATGCTGTTCTCTATGAAACAAGTGAGCGCAATATTGTTGTTGGTGTCCCATCGAAGGGAATTCTACGCTTTAAACCCGCTGAGTTTATCAACCAGTTAGAAGTCGAAGAAAGCACTTACCCGCCTCAGTTTAGAGTCTTGCTCTTGTCTTCCACACCAGCAACCCCTCAGCAACGCTTTGGTGTACAGTGGTTTCTTCCTTATTTGTCGCGTTATCGCCGAGTTTTGATAGAAGTCTTTGTTGCTTCCTTGTTCGTACAATTGGCTGCACTGGCAAATCCTCTGGTCGTTCAGATGATTATCGACAAAGTTATTACCCAAAACAGTATCAGTACTCTGCACGTTTTGGGTGTTTTGTTATTAGTTGTCGGTCTGTTTGAAGCAGTGCTTACGACTTTGCGGACTTACTTATTTGTGGATACAACCAACCGCATTGATATGGGTTTGGGATCAGAAATTATCGACCATATGCTGCGTTTACCGCTACGTTATTTTGAACGCAGACCTGTGGGGGAACTTTCCACTCGCATCAATGAATTAGAGAATATTCGTCAGTTTTTGACTGGGACTGCTTTAACCGTAGGTTTAGATGCACTTTTCTCGGTGGTTTATATCATCGTGATGTTAATTTATAGCTGGAAATTAACCTTTGTTGGTTTGATTACAATTCCAGTGTTTATTGCGATTACTATGGTTGCATCTCCTACGGTGAGCAGACAACTACGAGGAAAAGCCGAACGCAATGCCGAAACTCAATCTTATTTGGTTGAGGTGATGTCAGGAATTCAAACAGTAAAAGCGCAAAATATTGAGTTACGAGCGCGTTTTTCTTGGCAAGAGCGTTATGCTCGGTATGTGGGGGCTGGCTTTAAAACTGTGGTCACTTCGACTCTAGCCAATTCAACAAGTAACTTTTTCAATAAACTCAGTAGCTTACTTGTTTTATGGGTGGGAGCGTATTTGGTACTTGAAGGAGAGTTGAGCTTAGGAGAATTAATTGCTTTTAGGATTATTTCAGGTTACGTTACAAGCCCCATATTACGATTAGCTCAACTCTGGCAAAACTTCCAAGAAACTGCCTTATCTTTAGAGCGTTTAAGTGATATTGTTGATACGCCACAAGAAGCAGAGAAAGACCGCGATAATATCACATTACCTCCGGTGGTTGGATCAGTGAAATATGACAATGTTGCTTTCCGCTTTACAAACAATGGCCCATTGCAACTTTGCAATGTTACTATTAATTTTCCTGCCGGTAAATTTGTTGGAATAGTCGGGCAAAGCGGTTCGGGTAAAAGTACAATGATGAAGTTGCTACTGCGACTTTACGAACCCGAAGCTGGTAGAATTTTAATTGATGATTACGACATTGCCAAAGTAGAACTTTATTCTCTACGACGACAGCTTGGTGTCGTTCCTCAAGAGACGCTGTTATTTGATGGAACGGTTCAGGAAAATATTGCTCTGACCAATCCTGATGCATCAACTGAGGAAATTATTGAAGCTTCAAAAGTTGCAGCAGCACACGAATTTATTATGAACTTGCCCAATGGTTATAATACGCGAGTGGGCGAAAGAGGGGCTGGACTTTCTGGTGGACAAAGACAAAGAATAGCTATTGCTCGTTCTGTCTTACAAAGACCAAAATTATTAGTTTTAGACGAAGCAACGAGCGCATTAGATTACCCTACCGAACGGCAAGTTTGTCTGAATTTAGCAGAGACATTCAAGGGGAACACAGTGTTTTTTATCACCCACCGTCTCAACACTATTAGGAATGCAGATATTATTGTGGTGATGGATGGTGGTAAAGTTATAGAACAAGGAAGCCATGATGATTTGATGGCCTTGAGAGGTCATTATTTCTACCTCTATAATCAACAAGAAGTCCAACTGTAAGAAAAATCATAAATTATGATAGTATCAAATACATTTGATTCATAATTTATGATTTTTAATTGTTTCTCCTTTTCGTCATCTTTATCCTCATTCCCAGGTAAATACCATGACTGATTTTGATAATCGCTTTAATGGTCATAACGGTAACGGAACGTCTCAAAAAAGTAAAAAGTCTTCCGATTCAAAAATACTTACTGCCCAATTTAAGCCTCCTAAAACATCTGAAACAGATTTCAAACGGCAGAACTTTGGAGCATTAGAAGAATCTGTTGTGCTACGCCAATCTCCATTTTGGTCACGGAGTATCATGATCACATTAATGGTGTTAGCCTGTTTTGGAATTGGTTGGGCATACTTTGCCAAAATTGAGCAAGTTGTTCCTGCAACAGATGGTCAATTGAAGCCGCAAGGAGCAGTTAAAGACATTCAAGCTCCAGTTAGTGGAGTGGTGAAAGCAGTTTATGTTAAAGATGGGCAAAAAGTCAAGCCTGGAGATTTACTGCTGATTTTTGATTCTGTCACGACTAATGGTGAATTAAATTCTTTGAGAAAAGTTCGTACTTCCTTGATGCAAGAAAATCAGCTTTACCGCCGTTTGATACAGGTTGGTTCTAGTAGTGCGGCTGAAATGGAATTTTTACGAGGTAAACTATCTAGAGAAGCTGCTTTTCTTTTAAAAAACCGAGCAGCATTAGTAGCAGAAAATGAACTGTTGCGTAAGGAATTTAAAAACACTGGCGCTGTTGCAGGTTTTAATACAGAGGAACAAGAACGTTTAGCAATGGCGAAAAAAGAATTAGATTCTCGTTCTGCAGCGGCGCAATTAAAAGTCGAACAAAGCAAGCAGAAACTCGCTCAAAATGAAGTTCAACTTGGCGACGCCAAAGCAAGTTTAGCAATTGAGCAACTGATTTTAGATAGAATGAAGCTCCTATCAGAAGAAGGAGCGATCGCTCAGCTTCAATATCTACAACAAAAAAAACAAGTCCAAAATCTGACAGCACAAGCCGCACAATTTGTTAAAGAAGATCAACGCCTGAAGTATGAAATTCAACAGGGACAGCAAGAGACAACAAATACAATCGCTGTTTCTGGTAAAAATGTCCAGGAAAAAATAGCTGAGAACAGTAAGCGTGTTGCCGAAATTGATAGCCAAATCTCTAGAATTCTGCTTGAGAATGATAAGCAATTGGCTGATGTAAATAGCAAGATATTACAAGCGCAAACAAACATTAAATACCAAGAGATTCACGCTCCTGTCTCTGGCGTTGTTTTTGATTTACAAGCTAAAAATCCTGGTTTTGTGGCAAACAACAGTCAGAAGCTCTTGACAATTGTACCAAACGAGAACTTTATTGCAGAAGCTTTTATCACGAACAAAGATATTGGTTTTGTTAAGGAAGGAATGAAAGCTGATGTCAGACTTGATCCTTTTCCTTACAGCGAGTTTGGTGATATTAAAGGAGAAGTCATTTCGATTGGTTCAGATGCATTACCACCAGATCAAACACACCAATATTATCGTTTTCCAGTAAAAATCCGTTTAGCACAACAATCTCTCAATGCTCGTGGTAAAAAATTATCTTTGCAGTCAGGCATGGGTATTAACGCGAATATCAAAGTTCGAGAAGAACGGACTGTTATGAGTTTATTTACTGAGTTGTTTACGAAGGAAGTTGACAGTCTTAAACAAGTTCGTTAAGCAAATCAAAATAGACTTAGCTTGAAAATAGAACGGGCTGCGCCCTTGCACTGTATAGGAACTCCTGACTCACCAACTCACAAAGGAAAAATCTTTTTTTTATGGCAAGGTTTGTGGGTTCTTCCCGTACAAGGCTCGCTTGAAAATCAAATCACAGATTAACGATGATTTATCTGTGTTAATCTGTGATTCGAGATCTAATTATACAATCCAAAATGTTTAGACCCCAACGCATTGAACCAGGTCCCGGACAAGAATCAGTGTGGGACTATCCTCGTCCACCTCGGCTTGAGGATACTAATAAACATATTCAAATCATTTTTAACGGTGTTACTATTGCAGACACTCACCATGCTAAGCGTGTTTTAGAAACCAGCCATCCACCTAGTTACTACATCCCGCCTGAGGATATCAAAATGGAATATTTCTTGCTGACACCACAATCTAGTTTTTGTGAGTGGAAAGGACGCGCTGGTTACTACACAATTCGTGTCGGTGAGAAAGAAGTCCAGAACGTTGCATGGTTCTATCCCAATCCTACACCTGCCTTTGCATCAATTAAAGATTATATTGCTTTGTATGCTCATGTTATGGATGCTTGTTACGTTAATGGAGAAAAAGTACAACCGCAACCAGGGAATTTCTACGGTGGTTGGATCACCAGTGATATTGTTGGACCTTTTAAAGGTGAACCCGGAAGTTGGGGATGGTAAGGTGTTTAACAGTTATCAGTTATCAGTTATCAGTTATCAGTTATCAGTTACCAGTTACCAGTTACCAAGTTAAGGGAAGTCAAGAAATCGCTTCCTCTGTTCACTGCGTAGGTAGTTGTTCACTGTTCACTGATTTAACTTTCTAGCCAAATCCAACTGTCGTTTTTTCTCCTGTTGACGTGCCTTTTTATCCTCCGAAAGAGTATCAAAACAAGATGGGCAAGAAACGCCTTCTTGGTACTTGGAAGATGATTTATCACCCTCAGAAATCGGATGTCCACAACTTGGGCACATATCATAACTACCTGGTTCTAACCCATGACGCACAGCGATGCGTTGATCAAAGACAAAACACTCACCATCCCAGAAACTCTCAGACTCTGGAACTTCCTCTAAATATTTGAGAATTCCACCTTTGAGGTGATAAACTTCTTGAAATCCTTGGGACAGCATAAAGGAAGAAGCTTTTTCGCAGCGAATTCCCCCAGTACAAAACAGCGCAACCTTTTTATGCTTGTTGGGATCGAGGTGGTTGCGAATATACTCTGGAAATTCACCGAATGATTCAGTTTGAGGATTTTGGGCTTTTTTGAAGGTTCCGATACTCACCTCATAATCGTTGCGGGTATCAATAACGGTGACTTGTGGATCCAAAATCAGAGCATTCCAATCTTTAGGGTTGACATAAGTACCCACTTGTTGATTGGGATCAACTCCAGGCAATCCGATAGTAACAATTTCTTTTTTCAAACGCACTTTCATGCGGTCAAATGGTGGATCATCAGCATAAGACTCTTTGTGTTCCAAGTCTGCTAAGCGAGAGTCCGATCGCAAAAACAACAAAACTGAGTCAATTGCCTGACGAGAACCTGCGACTGTACCGTTAATGCCTTCCGGTGCTAATAGAATTGTTCCCTTAACGTTATGGGCTTGGCATAAAGAAAGCAGAGGGTATTGTTTCTGTGCAAAGTCTTGCAACTTAACAAATTTATATAGTGCTGCAACAACTATGGTCATTTTTTCGTAAATCCCCTTTCGCAAAACAATAATATTAGGTTAAAATAATAACGTTCAGATAAATGACCATTCATTGACCTATTAAGGGGGTATAGCTCAGTTGGTAGAGCGCCTGCTTTGCAAGCAGGATGTCAGGAGTTCGAGTCTCCTTACCTCCATAAGTTCCTTTTGTATTCTATCCAAGAATTGCGAGTTTCAGATACTCGAAAAACTAAATCAATAGGTGCAAACTTCTGTTTAATGTAGAGACGTAGCATGCTACGTCTCTACAGTTCGTGTGTATTCTACCCAACACCACTGCCAAGCATGCTGGGACTTACTCTCACAAGATTGCAAAAAGACTTTTGTCATCTTGTCTCATTTTTATCCGAAACAAAGGAAAAGAGCGCGAATTCTGGTCGTTCCTCACAAATAAACGATAACCATTTTAATTTTTGCCCTAGAACTCCGATTCCTCTAAAATTATCGAATCACAGGCATTGATTGTTGATGCCTAAAAACTAGCACTAAATTCTGTTTGTTCCCCCACATCACTTCCCTGTTATCATGCTCACTAAAAGTTGCAAAAATTTAGGGTTATCTAAAGACTGGTATTGTTTGAGTTTGGTTCCAATCATCGTTGTGATACGCGTAGCGTCAAGCCTTTGGCTTATCGCCCCTTGGGCGGCTGCTTTTGGGAGTATGGCACCCAGCGGGGCAAAGCCCATCGCACAACCACTGCAAGCACAAGTTATCAACACAACGCCAATAAACGATCAACGCGCCCAAACTCCACCCCAAGCGCCTCTACAACGCGATAATCAGCCGCCTTCTACCCAGCCACTTCCAGAACAAGCGCCTCCTTCCCCCTTACCACCACCAGATCAATTACTTCCTCCACCCACCACAACACCCACCACTCCCGAACAGGCAATACCTAGTGACGTTTCTCAAAGCATCACTGTTAAAAAATTTGAAGTCACAGGTAGTACAGTCTTTAGCCCTAAAGATTTTGCCAAAATTACGACACCATACACCAACCGCCCAATTACACTTGCAGAATTATTCGAGGTACGAACGAAAATCACACAACTGTATCTTGATAAAGGATACATCACATCCGGAGCCTTAATTCCACCACAGAAGCTTCAAGAAGGAATTGTAGAAATACGAGTGGTTGAGGGTTATCTGGAGAACATCAAAGTCTCTGGGATACGCAGACTTAATCCTGGCTACGTGCGAAGTCGCATTGCCCTAGCGACAGGCAAACCTTTGAACCGAGAACGTCTACTGGAAGCATTGCAACTTTTGCAACTCAATCCCTTAATTAGCAACCTATCTGCTGAACTATCTGCAGGTTCGCGTCCTGGGGTAAATTTGTTAGAAGTGAAGGTTAAAGAGGCAGAGACTTTTAACGTACAAATTGCCTTAGATAATGGGCGTTCTCCGGCTGTAGGTAGTTTCCGTCGGCAAATCGAAGTCAGCGAAGCCAATCTTTTTGGATGGGGCGATCGCGTCATCGCTAGTTATACTAATACTGATGGTAACAATGCTTTTGATTTTAGCTACTCTGTTCCTTTTAATGCCCGCAATGGCACAGTTAGCTTTAGCTTTGGCTTTTCTGATAGCGATATCATCGAAAGACCTTTTAATGTCCTTGATATTCAATCCGACTCTACCTACTACGAACTCACACTACGCCAGCCCATCATCCAATCTCCAACTCAGGAATTGGCATTAGGTGTGAGTGCAACTCGCCGTGAAAGCAAAGCCAGTTTACTCAATGGGGAAATTCCCTTTTCAAGTGCGGTGGGGGCTTTCGGTGCAGATGACGAAGGAAAAACACGGATTAGTGCTGTGCGTTTTTTTCAAGAATGGACCCAGCGCAGCAGTCAGCAAGTTCTTGCCTTTCGTTCTCAGTTCAGTTTAGGACTTGATGCTTTTGATGCCAATAGTTTCTTGGCTTGGAGAGGACAAGCACAGTGGGTGCGCTTGTTGGCTCGCGATACCGTGTTATTACTGAGAGGAGACGTACAATTTGCAGACCGACCGCTTGTTCCATTTGAACAATTTAGCTTAGGTGGTATAGAAAGTGTCCGAGGCTACCGCCAAGATGCTTTACTAACAGACAATGGTATCTTTGCTTCTGCTGAAGTGCGAATTCCCATTGTTCGCTTCTCTGGACGCAATAACCTTTTGCAACTCACCCCCTTCTTTGATGTTGGCACAGGCTGGAACCGTTCTGGTAGACAGGGTAGTAATTTGGAGCTAGAAGATAATACACTTGTTTCTGGGGGGTTAGGGTTGCGTCTACAACTTGAAAACTGGCTGACTGCCCGCTTTGACTGGGGTATTCCGATAATTTCCATCCCAGGGGAGAAAAATACATGGCAGGAAAACGGTTTGTATTTTTCTATCATTGTTAATCCTTTTTGATTTAGTTATGAGTCATTAATTATTAGTTTTCTTCCTTCTTTTAAGAAGTAAGTATATGAAGAGACACCATTTCATCCGGTATTACTTGGTTTTGGCTGTTATAACCGCTTTGTTGTGTGTCCTTGGTTCACCTGTGCTGGCAAAACTTCCTGCCTCACCTGCTGCTCCTACTTCTTTACAGCAAGAGGGAAAAGTACTGTATGATAATGGACGGTATGCTGAAACTGTGCAGGTATTGCAGCAAGAAGCTCTGCAATACCGATCGCAAGGAGATAATCTCAGACTTGCTGCAACTTTGAGTAACCTTTGTTTGGCTTACCAACAACTTGGTGCGTGGAATGATGCAAAGCAGGCGATCGCACAAAGCTTAAATATTTTAGGATATCCGCAGCAGCAGATCAGGGGACAAGCACACCCGAAACTTAAAGTTCTTGCCCAAAGTCTTGATATACTAGGTCGTTTGCAACTCGTAACAGGACAACCACAAGAGGCTTTGGTAACTTGGCAGGACGCGCAAAAGGTTTATAGCAATATTGATGATAAAAATGGCGTCGTGCGATCGCGCATCAATCAAGCAGAAGCATTACGAACTCAAGGTTTTTACCGTCGTGCAGAAAAAACCCTGGAAGATGTTTCTAAAATTTTACAATCACAGCCAGACTCTTTAGAAAAGACAGTGGGGTTGCGATCGCTTGGTGATGTCCTTCAGGTAGTGGGTAAACTGAAAGATTCTCAAGATGCTTTACAACAAAGTCTCGAAATTGCCCAACGCCTGAAATCTCCAGCCCAGATCGGCGCAAGTCTTTTTAGTTTAGGAAATAACGCCACTACACAGCAGCAAACACAACAAGCAATAGAATTTTATCAAAAAACAGTTCAAGTATCTCCCTCACCTCTGACAAAAGTCCAAGCGCAACTCAATCAGTTGACTCTTCTGATTGAGAATCAACAATTAGCACAAGCGCAAACTCTGATACCATTGATTCAACCCCAACTCGACACACTCCCCCTGACTCGTTCTGCTATCTACGCTCGGATTAACTTTGCTCATAGTCTCGGGAAGCTAACCCTGAGCGGAGTCGAAGCGTTAGGAGGACAAACACTCACCCCATCTTCCTCTACTCAACTGCTGACTACTGCTGTTCAACAAGCCCGCGATTTGGGTGACAAGCAATCAGAGGCATATGCTTTGGGAAGTTTGGGTGGTTTGTACGAAAAAGCTGGGCAGTGGTCCGAGGCGCAAAATTTGACGCAACAAGCGTTACTATTAGCACAGGCAAGTCACGCACCAGAAATTGCTTATCGCTGGCAATGGCAACTAGGAAGATTACTCAAGGCAAAAGGAGATATAAAGAAAGCGATCGCAGCCTACGATAGTGCTGTAGACACTCTTCAGTCTTTGCGCAGTGACTTAGCAGCAGTGACACAAGATGTGCAGTTCTCTTTTCGAGACAGTGTAGAACCTGTTTATCGGCAATCAGTGGAATTACTTCTAAAAGAGCAACAAACACAACCTAATAACAAAAATTTAGAAAAAGCTCGTCAGCAAATTGAAGCATTACAATTAGCAGAATTAGACAATTTCTTCCGGCAAGCTTGCTTACTCGGTCAAAAAGTTCTACTCGACAAAGTGGTAGATCGAGATAACCCCACTGCTGCTATTCTTTACCCGATTATTCTTGAAGGCGAACTTCAAGTCATTGTCAAAATCCCTAAACAACCCTTGCAACACTATACCACCAAGATTAGCCAAGCCGAAGTGGAAAAAATTGTCGGCGAACTGCGGCAGAATCTTGTCCAACCATATGCGATTAAAGCATTCAAAACCCAGTCGCAACAGGTATATAATTGGTTGATCAAACCAATTGAGTTTCAACTGCAAAAAAGTGGGGTAAATACCCTCGTGTTTATACCAGATGGAGCGTTGCGCAATATACCGCTATCTGCACTTTACGATGGCAAGCAATATTTAGTGGAGAAATATGCGATCGCCCTGAGCATAGGTTTGCAACTTCAAAATCCCAAACCCCTAGCGCGGGGGCGGCTGAATGCTCTCACCGCAGGGCTGACTCAACCGCCACTGGGATATAGCCAATTTTCACCCTTACCTGCAATTAAGACAGAGTTAAACTTGATAGCCCAAGCTGGAATATCAACAACCAGCCTTTTGGATCAGCAATTCACCAAACAAGCTTGGATAAGCAAAGTGAATGCTACTCGGTTCAACATTTTACATCTGGCAACACACGGTCAGTTTAGTTCACGTGCTGATCAGACTTTTATTTTAGCTGCCAATGGTCCAATTAACGTTACAGATTTCGACAATATGCTTCGTACGCGGGATGAAAAAAAACCAGAAGGTGTGCAACTGTTGGTTTTAAGTGCTTGCCAAACAGCAGCCGGAGACAACCGTGCAGCTTTAGGTTTAGCTGGTGCAGCCTTCAAAGCGGGTGCACGCAGTACAGTCGCATCCTTGTGGCAAATTGATGATGAATCAACAGCACAGTTTGTTGGTGCTTTTTACACACAGTTGAAGAACGCCAATATGAGTAAAGCACAAGCTTTGCGTCTTGCTCAGCTACAACTATTGAAACATCCTAACTACAGTTCTCCTAGCTTTTGGTCTGCTTATGTTTTAATTGGTAATTGGCTTTAATTTGTCCTGTTATTTCTTTGAGTCCGAAGCGAAGCCAGCCAGCCAAAAAATTTAGTTTTATTATCTTGATTTTTTAGCGTTGGCTTGCTTCAAGATTTCAGAAGAAACAAATTGTTTTTTGATTGCTGCAACTGCTCCTAAATCCCATTCATAATCTTGATATAAGTCTTCTGTAGGATTCTGGATAGCAAACAGCGATTGAAAGTCAGGGCGTTGTCGCAATTGTACCTGTTGCAGCAGTTGACAACTAGGGGCGTAACTTACGCCGTTAGGAAAAATATCGCATAAGAAATCGCCGTTAGCCAAAGGAAGTGCATGGAGAGGAAATAGGTGCAGGTAGTGATGGGGAATGAGGACAAGGCGCGAACAAGTCTCTGGTACTAGCTTGAGAATGTCCTCCAAATGCAAAATTTCAGCGAGACGACTGAGGCGAGAGGCAAGACTATTTTTCCACTCAGTTTTTTCTGGCTGATTGTAAGCCGTGAGATACTCGTTAACCCAATTTATCCAAGCATTCTCCTCATCAGCTTGGTTAGATGTCTTCAAGCGTTGGAGGTTATCACGCGTGATAATGAATGTCTCAATGCCTGCACTGGTGATATACCACTCGATAACGGCAGTTTGGTCATCTAAAGTTGCTTGGAATTGGTCAAAATTGAAGCCATAACCAATAGGGAGGTAGCTGTCTTGTAATTCTTTGCGTTTCTCTCGTAACTGCTGGAGATGTTGCGCTAGGGCTTTTGGGTTTTCGGCTTTGTGATTTTGGAGTTGATTCTGACCACTAGCAATTTCACGTCGAAGTTGTTCTAGTTGAGTAACAACTTCTGGAGGAAAAATGGTATTTAGGTCACGCTCAAGGATAAGTTCAACTAAGTTACGGGTTTTGCTGCGCTCAACATATTCAAAAGCTTCAGTGATGTTGCCCAATTCCAAACAAACTTTTACCATGCGCCTATAAAGTTTGTTCCATTCTTCTGCTTGTTTGCGTTTGCTTTGATCACCAGAAACAATTTCCCCGCGCAACAACTCTGCTGTTTCAATAGCAGAATGAAAAGTTGTGTAAGCTTCAGTTAAGCGTTGTGCATCTTGGTAAGCAATACCCAGGTTGAATGATGTGTCAGCATGGTTTTGGGGAAACGCTTGGCGGGTGTAAACTTCCAACGCAGCAGAGAAAGATGCGATCGCCAATTCTATATTCTGTGCTTTCTCCCCCAATATTCTGTCAGAGTAAGCAGCCGCCAGATTATTTTGTGTCGCCGCCCAATCTTGCGGGAAGGCGTCGCGGGTTCTTACGGACAATGCAGCGGTATAGGATGCGATCGCCAATTCTAAATTCTGTGCTTTCTCCCCCAATATTCTGTCAGAGTAAGCAGCCGCCAGATTATTTTGTGTCGCCGCCCAATCTTGCGGGAAGGCGTCGCGGGTTCTTACGGACAATGCAGCGGTGTAAGATGCGATCGCCAATTCTAAATTCTGTGCTTTCTCCCCCAATATTCTGTAAGGTAAGCAGCCCCCAGATTATTTTGCGTCGCCGCCCAATCTTGCGGGAAAGCGTCGCGGGTTCTAACAGACAAAGCAGCGGTATAAGATGCGATCGCCAATTCTAAATTCTGTGCTTTCTCCCCCAATATTCTGTAAGGTAAGCAGCCCCCAGATTATTTTGCGTCGCCGCCCAATCTTGCGGGAAGGCGTCGCGGGTTCTAACAGACAAAGCATTGGTGTAAGATGCGATCGCCAATTCTAAATTCTGTGCTTTCTCCCCCAATATTCTGTAAAGGTAAGCATTCCCCAGATTATTTTGCGTCGTCGCCCAATCTTGCGGGAAAGCGTCGCGGGTTCTTACGGACAATGCAGCGGTGTAAGATGCGATCGCCAATTCTAAATTCTGTGCTTTCTCCCCTAATATTCTGTTACAGTAAGCAGTCCCCAGATTATTTTGCGTATCTGCCCAATCTTGCGGGAAAGCGTCGCGGGTTCTTACGGACAAAGCATTGGTGTAAGATGCGATCGCCAATTCTAAATTCTGTGCTTTCTCGCCCAATATTCTGTCACAGTAAGCATTCCCCAGATTATTTTGCGCGTGTGCCCAATCTTGGGGGAAGGCGTCACGGGTGAACACGGTTAAGATAGCTTCATAACCAGCGATCGCAATTTCCATGTTGCTGGCTTTGTCACCCAAGGGGAATTGCTGAATCAGATTACTAACATTGCCAATATATCCAGCGATGGATTGTATGTCATTTGTCTGAACTTTCGCCAGCCTATTTGTCACCCAACGCCGCAAGACTTCTACTAAATTCAGATTGAGATATTTTGTGTTGTTTGCCAGTAACGGGTAAACTACCCGCGCATCACCTCTACTTTCTGCTGTTGCTCGCAGTACCGTCATCAAGAATTGCAGATGCGCTTGTAAATCCTCTTCTGAAATGTTCACAGCAGTTGGTGAGGATAAATTCAACGCTTCCCTCAACTGAATTGCCAGATTTCTCAACTCACATCTTGCACCTAACCGAACAAACCCGTAAAAGGCAAATAAGGAGTACAAAAATATAACAGAAGATGAATCAATAATTTAAGTACATAAGAGTGATAAAGAAACTTAAAGTAGCCGTAATTTTACATAAAAAGCTTCCAAAAATACAAGATGTAGGGATGACTATTTGCGTCATCCTGTAGTGCGATCGCCTACGGCGAGCGCGGAGCGCCAGCGCTAACTTTAATTTCAAAAACGGAATTTGCTTTGATAGCAGAAAATATGAGAGAAAGGGCGTGAAATATCGAATTTTTTATAGCAAGAACAATGCTTACCTACGCCCAAAAGCTAGTATACAATCTCAAAGAGTTAATGCCGACGCAATACCAAAAAGATAATCTTGATGCAATGCTGGGATGATTTTTGGAAGCGCAAGGGCATCCCTTACCTGAACACTCTCAAACCAAATCTCCGAGTGCATTGAGTCGGTTTTTAAATATCAATCCTTGGTCAACAAGGGATATGATTCGTATTGTTCGTAACCATGTATTAGAGACGAGCTTAAAGGTTTTTTCAGCAGAAGGGAAAGGACGTAAACTATTTTTACAGGTTATCATTGACCTAACGACTCTTGAAAAACGGGGTAAATTTAAAAACTTTGAGGATTTAATAAGAGTTTATAACGGTAAACGTGGTCTGCATATAGTAGTAGTTTATTTAGTTGTCGGAAAGTGGCGCATACCTTGGAACTTCCGTGTTTGGAGAGGTAAGGGTACACCTTCACCCGCTCAACTAGGACTCAGGTTAGTTAAGCGTTTACCTAAATCTTTAACTGAACGCTTTCGGGTGAATATTTTGGTTGATACGGCTTTTGGGAGCGTGGAATTTCTTCATGGTGTACGCAAGTTGAAATATCATGCGGTTACAGGTGTGGCTATTAACCGTAAATTAGTTGATGGAAGAGTTTTAAGACATTTACACAAACAGGGACAACAAGTCCGTTTGGTTGGTTTAAAGTTTCCCGTTACCGTATCTTGGTATTACTTAAAGCGCGATAAGGGCAAGCTTGAAAAACGTTTTGTCTTGTCTACTCGTCCCATTAAAGCTTCTACTCTCAAGTGGTGGGGTAAGCGTCGTTGGCAAATTGAGGGATGGTTTAAAACCGCAAAGCAATGACCCAAAGGGTCACGCTTCGCGAACGTTTTGGTTTGCACCGTTTTGGACAGGGTTCTCTCCTTGGCATGTATCGCTGGCTGATTCTTTCTCTGACTGCCTACCTCATTGCTCATTGGACTTATCTTCATATTCAGTCTGGATCACCACCTGATTGGGGTCAGGCTGCACAAACTGCCTTAGAATCAATTTTTACCCAAATAGTCGTGTCTCTTCTTTTACTTGATATTGAACGCTTAGCTCCCCTCGCACGTAGTTGTGGTTTTGACATTCATATTTCCAGGTGCAAGATGTGAGTCAACCAATTCGCAGCATTTTCATTCCCCTGCTGTGACATATACTCCGCCACGCCTTCCAGCATGAGCAAGAATTCAGCATCAAGTAAATCAAGGTTCGCCTGTAAAATCTCTGCTTCTTCCTCACTCGGGCAATTCAGCAGTTTTTTAATCAAGTCGAGATAAGCTTGCTGGCGCTGTTCGTTCATGGGCAGGCACTGGTGTTATAAATCACAATATTATTAAGTTTCAATAGTATTGCCTAGTATTCCGGAAAAATACGGTCACACTAAGTTGCATTCTTACGTATCACCTTGCTCCGCCCTTACGGGCAGCCCTCTCCTTACCAAGCGAATCCAACGTTGGTGGGCACTGCCGATTCATGATACAACAATGACTAGGAGCGTAAGCAGTGCCCACCCTACGGCTTCGCGCTGTGACGAATACCTCGGCGGTCGGAACCTCACCCTGCCCTATCGGGCATCCCTCTCCTTATTAAGGAGAGGGAAAGATTTTAGCGCAGCTAAAAGCGAGGGTGAGGTCAAATCAACATGGATAAAACGAATCCATCTTCGGCTATGCAGTTCTGAACGTTATATATACCGCGAAGTTCAAACACTCGTCAGCGAGTCTCAAACACTGGTCGCTGAGTGTTTAGCGTACCGCTTAACCTTCAAAACACTCGCTACAAATTAAGATTTCCAGTCATTCACCAACTAAATACCTTTTACCACCAGTTGCGCTGTCATGAAGCTGAATTTATCTGCGCACACCTATTGCATTATTCATAGAATAGCATAAAATCTAAATTTTTTGTAGGCGATCGCCCTTGACTTACGACAACACCTGTAAATACCTTGCGGAAAACTACCCAGCCGATTTTGCCAGATGGTTACTCGCGTCCGACACCTCAGATATCGAGGTACTAAAAACCGAACTCAACCTAGAACCAATTCGCGCAGACTCACTTACCTTCCTGCAAATTTCCAACCAAATCCTGCATTTAGAGTTTCAAACTTCACCAAAATCCACGCCTCCACTCGACTTCCGGATGCTGGATTACTACACAAGATTGAAACGACAATACTGGTGGGATATTGAGCAAGTGTTGATTTTCTTACAAGCCACTTCCTCAGAAATCGTTTTTAACACTCAGTATGTAGACAAGAAAACCAGACACGAGTATCGAGTGATTCGTTTATGGGAAGAAGATCCAACACCACTGCTAGCTAACCCCGCACTTCTACCACTGGCGACATTGGCGAGAACCGACTCACCCCAAGACTTATTAGAACAAGTCGCCGCTGCTGTCGATATGATTGAGTCAAGGGAAGAACGACAGAATATATCAGCTTGCGTACAGGTTTTAGCTGGTTTGAGGTTTCCAAAAAATTTGATGAGACAGCTATTTAGAGAGGAAATTATGCAAGAATCTGTGATTTACCAAGACATTTTGCAAAAGGGAAAAGAACAAGGAAAGAAACAGGAGGCGCTAGAACTGATTTTACGTCTTTTGACACGTCGGTTTGGTGTAATTGAGTCGGAGGTACAACAGCAGATTCGCAGTTTATCTATTACTCAGTTAGAGGAGTTAGCTGAGGCGCTGTTGGATTTCTCTAATCCCAGCGATTTAGTCAATTACCTGGGGAATATCTCCTAAATCATAAGCCCTACAGGCACGAGAAAGAAGATCCCCGACTTCTCAATACCGTCCCGATAAGATCCCCCCGCCAGCGGCGATCCCCTTAAAAACGGGGTGAATGGCTAAAATAGCCCCCCTTTTTAAGGGGGGTTGGAGGGATCTCCTTTGAGATAACCTCCTTAAGCGAACCGTATTGCCCGACAAGTTTTGCGAAGTCGGGGATCTTAATTTTTGAATTTGGGATCGCAACTGGGAATAATAAATAAGGTTCTTTGCTTCCTATAGTTGGTGAACCAAAATCCGAGTAAATTATTCCCCTACATCTGTCAACACTTGATTACTAATCCTGTGTTTGCCGGTACAGATGTGGGGGATTTTTTTCTCAGAAATTGTTAAAAATTATTACAATATTTTGCCCAACTCTATTGGTAAGACGCTTAATTTAGCTTTTCAATTAAGATATAAAACTCATATTTGATTTTTGACGAAGCTAGCTACATTTGATGTTAAGCGTTAAGAGTTAAGCGTTCCCTCTTAAAAATCTTCACGAGTAAGTTCATAAATCAAACCGGATTCCTATATTGCTTTTCTTTACTCTTGCGTAAATAACATACCTTGGAACGATATGTATGTAGCAGCGTTCTTCACCGGGGATTTCATATGAGGCGCACCAACCACAATCTAGACGACTTTGCTTTAACGTTGCCTATTACTCAAGCAGCGTGTAGAACTGCCCAGCAGTTTGCCAATCAGCAACCAACTCCTGAAAAAGCCGAACAAGTCCGACTAAATACGCTTTGTGTATGGGTGGTAAATGAATACTTGGAAATGATGGATATTCCCACTCAGTTAACAGAATGTAACAGTTGGAACTCTATTATGCGTCTATGTAGTGATGTAGCAGACTTAGAGTTGCCGGGAATCGGGCGTTTAGAGTGTCGTTCCGTGCGTTTGGCGCAAGAAACATGTTACATTCCCCCAGAAACTTGGGAAGAACGAGTGGCTTATGTCGTTGTCCAAATAGATGAATCGCTTCAGCAAGCAAAGTTACTAGGGTTTGTTCGTAATGTGGCAACTGAAGAATTACTTTTAAGTCAACTGCAACCCTTAGAAGATTTTATCGAATATCTCGCACAGCTGCGACAAACACCGAGCAGGACATTGGTGAATTTGAGCCAGTGGTTGGTTGGAATCTTCGATGCTGGTTGGCAAACAGTTGAATCTTTGTGGAATCAGCCGGAAATTAGACCAGGTTATGCTTTTCGCAATGGTGAGACGCTTGTGCAAAACGATCCTAACAAAACACAAGCACTTACCAGACGGGCAAAGTTGATTGATTTAGGAATCCAAATTGCCAATCAACCCGTCATATTAATTGTCGAAATTCGACCAAAAACTGATCAACAAACTGGCGTTCGTCTTCAGTTGCATCCTACAGGTAATAAAATTTACCTTATACCAGGAGTACAACTGACGGTGCTAGATCAGTCTGGAACCGTTTTTCTGGAAGCTCAAGCCAGAAGTGCAGATAATTACCTGCAATTACAGTTTAGAGGCGAACCTACAGAGCAATTTAGCGTTAAAGTATCATTGAATGATGCAAGTGTCACACAGAACTTTATCATTTAGTCAAAGCCCAAGAGTCAACACTTAAGGCTTCAATTGTTAAAAGTTATTCTGCTTCCCAACTTCGTGTACTTTTGCTTTAATTATGGGCAAGCTAGTGGTTCTGAAATTTGCAGATGGTAGCTTTGAGCAGGGGTTTGCCGTAACGCTACAAATCGGTGAAGAAGGTGAGCGTCCCTCAACTGAAATCACGGGTAAGTTACCTGCAGCAGGAGAAATGCCACTGTACTATAGCCACTGGCAGTCTAGCTATCTCAGATTGGGGAATAGTTATCGTTTGTCTGCTGATAAAATGCAGGTGACAAATGTGTCCATCACCCAAGACTGTGACAATATTGCTCATATTTTGCGATCGCGCTTCAACACGTGGCTACGAACAGAAGAATTTCGTCCCATCCGCGAGAAATGGCTAGAAAAATTATTGCCTACGGATGAAGTACGGGTGATTTTACAAACCGAACATACTCAGTTACAACTTTTACCTTGGCATTTGTGGGATTTACTAGAACGATATCCAAAAGCTGAATTTGCCCTAGCGTCGCCTACATACGAAAAGATATCTTCCCAAAAAACATTTAATAACAAAGTTCGTATTTTAGCCATTGTTGGCAATAGTCAGGGGATTGACACAGAAGTTGACCGTGCTTTGCTGCAACAGCTAACAGATGCAGATGTTACGTTTTTGGTGGAACCTGAACGCAAAGAATTGACTGACTTTCTGTGGGGTAACAGCTGGGATATTCTTTTCTTTGCTGGACACAGTTCGAGTCATGGCAAAGATGGATCTGGGCGAATCTACCTGAATAAAACCGATAGTCTGACCATCAGCGAATTACGCTATGCTCTGAGAAAAACTGTGGAACGTGGACTGCAACTGGCAATCTTCAACTCCTGCGATGGGCTGGGACTGGCGCGAGAACTGGCTGATTTGCAAATTCCGCAGATTATTGTTATGCGCGAACCCGTTCCAGACTTAGTTGCACAGGAATTTTTGAAGTATTTTCTACAAGGGTTTGCTGGGGGTGAGTGCTTTTATCAAGCAGTGCGGGAAGCACGGGAACGGTTGCAAGGTCTTGAGGACAAGTTTCCCTGCGCGACTTGGTTACCAGTCATTTGTCAAAATCTCGCACAAATTCCTCCTACTTGGCTCAAGATTACGGGTAAGGTTGAGGTGGAAGTGCCCAGACCATTAGAGCGATCGCCTGTTTGCCCAACGCTTCCACCCAGATTTGCAGTAGCATTGTTGTCCTCAGTGGTGATCACTGCCCTAGTTTGTGGACTAAAGTTTTTGGGGTTACTGCAAATGAGTGAACTCCAAGCTTTTGACCAGATGATGCGTCTACGTTCCCTCATCTTCCACGAGGAAAGCGATCCACGCCTGCTGGTGGTAGCAATTGATGATGCAGATATTGATGCTCAACGGCAAAGGGGCGAGGATGTAAATGGAAAATCCCTTTCAGATATCTCTCTCAATAAACTTTTGGATAAACTTCAGAAGTACGAACCCCGCGCTATTGGCTTGGATATCTATCGAGATTTTAAAGCGCAAGACCCAAATTTAATTCCTCGTCTCAAACAAACTGAAAATTTGATTGGGGTTTGTAAGCACAGTGATGCTGCAATACCTGTTAAGAGTATTACGCCGCCACCGGAAATCCCAAAAGAACGCCTGGGATTTAGCGACTTTATTCATGATCCTGATGGCGTGGTACGGCGACATCTGTTGTTTATGGGACAGGAGGCTGTCTCTGGGTGTCCTGCTGATTATGCATTCAGTGCACAGCTAGCATTTCGTTATTTGCTTGCCGATAAGGGAATTCAACCAAAGTTTACCACACAAGGAGATTTACAGCTTGGCAATACTGTTTTTCCTGGTTTGAACTCTCACAGTGGCGGATATCAAGGCATTGATGCCAATGGTGGTCAAATTTTGTTGAATTATCGTTCCTCACAGAACATTGCTGAACAAGTAACGCTGACACAAGTTTTATCAAATCAGGTTAATCCAGATGCGATCAAAAACCGAATTGTCCTGATTGGTGTTGTATCTAAAGGAGAGCGTAGTGACTATTGGGGCACACCATATGAAAATCAGTTTGATCAGCGAATGTCAGGATTGCTTGTACAAGCACAAATGGTCAGCCAACTCCTCAGCGCTGTCCTCGATAAACGTCCTTTGTTGCAAGTTTGGTCATTGTGGGGTGAGGTGATCTGGATTTGCAGTGCTTCTGTGGTAGGAGCAGTTCTTCCTTGGCGGGTGCGTTTACTCCCCAGATTGACACTTTTTGTCTTTGTCTGTTGTGGAGTTCTCTACGTTTTGTGCTTTGGTCTACTTATCCAAGGATATTGGGTGCCGTTTGTACCTTCAGCCTTGGCACTTGTCGGAACAATGAGTATCGTTTTATTTCAAAATTCGAGATTATTCATAGTTAACAGTTAACACTCAACAGTTAAGAGTGATTTATGAAAATGATTTTACAACCGATGAAACTGTTGTTGGCAGTTGTGCTGGGGTACCTAAGTTTGCTCCCTAGCACAACATCGGCGATCGCTCAGTCTGCATCACAATCAAAACCCTTAACAACAACCTCTTCTCGTAAGCAGCCTCTGCGCCTTGTGCTACCTCCACTTCCGCCAGGACAACCTCCTGGTGGTCGTCGGTATGGGGGAGCCAGTCGCGGTCAGTGTCCAGTTGCTAAACCTGGACTCACGGCTTTAGTTCCTTTGATTGAGCAACCAACTTCGGTGATGAATGTTTGGGGACAAACCACAGCAGAACGCCCAACTTTCTGGTTCTACACACCTTATGCCAAAGGTTCTGCCTACCCCGCTGATTTTGTGTTGCTTGATGCAGAATCAAATCTAGTCTACCGACAGGATATTACTTTACCAACTGAACCTGGAGTCATGAGCGTTTCTTTACCTACTAGTGTTTCTCCACTGACTACAGACAAACAGTACCGCTGGTTCTTAAATGTGTACTGCGATAGCCCTTTGGGCGGCTCCCTTACGGAGCATCGCCAAAAGCAACAAAGCCCAATTTATGTTGAAGGAGTCATACAACGAGTTAACTTAAAGGCGGCGATCGTCCAACAAATCAACCAGGCACAGCCAAGACAGCAAGTTGCTATCTATGCGAGCAATGGAATATGGTATGAAGCATTAACAACTGTGGCACAATTGCGTCAAAAAAATCCCCAAGATGTGACTCTTGAGCAAGAGTGGCAGGATTTGCTTTCTAGTATCGGCTTAAGTGATTTTGCTAGCAAACCGCTGATTTCCAACTAATTTTAGTAGGACTTACGCAGGCGCTACTAAAAACAGTAGGTTGCGATCTGCGCTTTGCGCAGCAGCGTTTGCGCAGCGCCAAAGTCTGCCGGGGGGATACTCCCCCCGGCGAGCTTTGCCCCTTAGGGGCTAGCTATCGCTTCGGAGGAGGTCGCCCTGGAGGTCGCTGCGGACTATGGTTAGGTTAAACTTACAGCGTCAGCACCAGACGCGAAACACGACAACACCGTGGCGATAGGCATGATTGCGTCTGCCCTTTGGGCAATCCCAACAGTACCCATACCTGAAGTCAAGGCTTGGGCTTTGAAATCGTCATTATTCGCTACTTGGTCCAGTCCACTAGTAATAAAGTCACAGCAAATATGGAAAATAGTAATGGTACCCAAGGTTACGTGTCGGGTTAAAATTCACATTGATTTGTTAGAAACAGTTGTGTGTATCTACCAGCTTTCGCTGTTAGCAAGGATTGAAAGTATCCCTGCTAGCAACGGAAGCTTTTTGTTCTTGCAGTGTCAATCACGGTTAAGTTTTTGAGTAGGTTAAGTCCATCCGTGATCAAGTCACACCAAGCTAAGAAAGCTAGAAAAAGTTTGAACGCTCAAAAAACCAGATACCATACAAATTGCGTTGAGAGCTTGTGGAAGTTCATCTATCATGAGGTAGAGTTCCAATCCTACCTAAAAGGAAACTACTGCAAAAGCAAGCGTCAAACGTATAGTAGGTGTAACTGTAATTGTCAACATGAAATTCCAAGTGTTCCTAGCCTCTTTATTTTCCAACGTCAAAGGACGCCATTGGTGGCTTGGTATCCTGATATGGATAGCTATGGTTGCCCCATCTCAAGCATCGTCAGTCATCCTGCGTGTGGCAATTCAAAGGGACGTCAATCAGGTGAAAGTTGGTAGTTCTACCACTGCGGTGATCAAGGATAGTAGTGGTCGTACTCTAGGAGAGTTACCAGCAATGAGTCCTTACTCTGTTCAAGCGGTTCCTGGTGGAATTGCTTTGGATAAGTGGCGCTCTAATCTGTTTTGGGTTGAGCCAACAGGTAAGGGATTCGTCTATATTGGTGATCGCTGGTATCGCGGCAGAACTCTTGTTGTTCCTTCACAAAAAGGTTTATCTGTTGTTAACTGGGTTGCTTTGGACGAATATCTCTACAGCGTTATCGGTGGCGAAATGGACCCCCGGTGGCCCAGTGAAGCTTTGAAAGCTCAGGCGATCGCCGCCCGTACATATGCTCTTTACGAGCGTGAGAAACAGCGCAATAATCCCCTTTATGATTTGGGTGCTTCACCAGATCGTTGGCAAATTTACAAAGGCGTCAGCAGTGAATCTCCTACTACCTACGCTGCAGTTGATGCTACAGCTGGCGAAGTACTGACTTACAAAAATAGAGTTATTCTCTCTGTCTTTCACGCATGTTCTGGCGGACATACTGAAAACTCGGAAGATGTTTGGGGAAGTGCTCAACCATACCTGCGTGCTGTTCCAGATTTTGACCAAAATATCAGAGAATGTAACTGGAGCAGAACTTTTTCCCCGGCAGAAATTAGCACCGCAGTTCCAGAAGTTGGAAATGTCAAGCAAATTATTTCTGGAAGTACATCGCCTTTCGGAAGCGTGAAAGCTTTGAAAATAGTTGGTGACAAGGGTGAGAAAGTGCTAACAGGTGAGGATGTGCGTACAGTTCTTAAGCTAAAAAGCACCCGCTTTACCGTCAGCAATGCGAATGGAAGCTTTACATTAACAGGGCTTGGCTATGGTCATGCTTTAGGCATGAGTCAGTGGGGGGCTTATAATCTAGCATCGCGTGGATACAACCACCTGCAAATTTTGAATTATTATTACAAAGGTGTTGCTTTAGCACCTATTCGGGTTAAGTAGATGAGGAGGAGGATGAAGGGGTATTTTCTCCCCTACTCCCCTTCGGGTTCGCAGTCGCCTGCGGAGGGAAACCCTCCCGCAGCGCTGTCTCACCTGCTCCCGACTCCCGACTCCCTACTCCTCACTTTCTTGCTGCAAGCGTTTTTGCCATTCAGCGTCAGTTTTTTGAGAACGTTCAACCTCCTGTTCTAATAAGTCAGTTTCAGTAGAGTAGACCAAATCTTCATCACCAAGGACTTTTTCTGCTGCAAACTGCTGAGCATAAGCTATTTTATGCTGCAACGCAGAGTCTGGATCTGTTAGTTGTCTGGCGCGGGACAGGCGATCGCCGTTACGTTCAGCAATTTTACTATTGCGCCACTGAATCCAAAAATACCGTATTAACGGAACAACCAAAAAACCTGTTCCGTAAGCCAATAATAACCAATAAATTCCATGCGCAAAAGCAACGAGCCCACCTATTTGAGCAGCTACTGCACCATCTCTCAACAAACTTCCTAGCACTAATGCGCCAACAAAATTTGCAACACCCAATCCTGCACTCAGCATAATTTGTCCGGAACTTGCTGCACTAAAGCGCCAAGGAAATTCTTCCAAATAAGCTGACATAGACCGACGACGCTTTTTTTTGGCTGCACTCACCTGCAACTCTGGAAAGTCATAAACAATCTCTCCTTCGGGACTAACTTTGGGTTGTCCATTGAAGCGAGTGAGAACAGGTAGCATATAGTCTTCGTACTCTTTTGCAGAACCCTCTCCTATATCATCAAGATACGGTGCAATTTGTTCTGCAGCGATCGCACCTCGGTTATGACGAATCACCGTAGCAATTTCTTTCCACCGGCGTTCTTCTAATTTAGTATTGGGGTTACCATCGCCAAACAAAAACGAAAATACGGCTTCAAAGAAATTGAGATTGCTTTTCTCGCGGCGTCTTTCCCTCTGACGAGCGTCGTAATCTGGACTGAGATACCAAAAGAAATCTGGGAAGTAGAAGAAGCCACCACTAAAATCGCCTCCTCTATTGTCGCTATCACGGTCTGAGTTAAGCGCCAACATAATTAAAATGATGCTAATAGTTATTAAAACGATGGAAACAATTAAGAAAATTCCAAAGGATATCCGAATTAGGTAAAATAGAATACCCCAAGCTTTTTTCCACCATTCCTGCAATTGTAATTGCAAATACTTATTCCGTAATATTGACCGGAAGTCTTTTGGAAATAAATAAATAATGTCACCCGTATCACTCACTTGCATATGTCCGCCAGCATCAGACGCAAGAGCTAATAACCCTTGACTTGCCTGAGCGACATTTAGTCCAGCCTGAGTTGCCACATCTCCAACAGTGACGCGGTAACCCAATTGTTCCACAGCTTGCATGATGGTGGGATTTGGAGCCATTGCTCTTCCCTCATAGCGAAAAAACTCTTCTTCCAGTATAAAGTTTCATTTTTCAGAACTTGGAAAGATCGTACCAGAGACGATAAAGAAAAACCTTTATATCGCTCTCTTAATTTTTCTTACTTGAGGAAAATTATCCCGATCCTGTTCAAGAAACAACTATTGTTGCACACTGGATCATTTAATGGTCTTAAAGCTTGATTTCGCGTTAAGATTATTACCCTGGCTTGGTTTACTTGCAAATTTTCTGCCTAATTATGGTTAAGTACACTCTTGCTCAAAGTCCAGAAATTATCTTCGAAGTTCCTGGTAAAGATTCAGCCAAAGCCCGCGACAAAGCGATGGATCAGTTAATGAAACGGATGGATGAAGGGGAATTACCTACGGAACTCGAAGATGGATTTGGTCCTAAACAACTCATTGAAGTCAAAGAAACACCAACAGATACTGCTGGCGATGAAGACGCTATTACACAGGCTGTCCAAGTTTTGAGCAACTTAGCTACGCTCAAGTTGAAAGTGCAGGAATCACGCACTGAAGCTATGGAAGTTCGTAAGGCAGTTGACGTTTTATTTTCAGATAATACTGTGACTGAGGAGGAAATTACTCGCCTAAAAGAAGGTTTTAAAATTCTCAAAAATTATGCTCAAGCTAATCTGCGTTATCAAGAAGCAAGAGCAAAAGCAGAACAAGCTCGACAAATTCTGGATGAGGCTTTGAAATCTCCCGAGAAATAGTTGAGTCTTGACTGAAGTTGATGAAAACATAGCCGTTATTCCTCAGAATCACGGCTGACTTCGGTTAAGTATATGTTTTACTTAGTGACAAAATTTGACTTGCTACTGAACTCGGGGCTAACTGTTTTTTGTCTGCGTTTGAGCATTGCTGCTGCACCCAAAGCACTAAGCCCCAACAAACCGAAGACTGTTGAAGATTCAGGGACAGATTTAGCCCTAATAGCCGCTAGCACTGTTTCTGCTACGAGCTTATGAGCATTTGTAGTGGGATGAACTTCATCAAAAAACAAATAATCATTTGGGTTATTACAGGTTTTCAATAATTGGTTGTTGCTTATGTCATAGACTACGCAAGAAGTGTTAACATCTTTGAACCCAAATTCCCCTGGATTGGCGATTACCCTATTAAACAGAGAATTAATATCAACAGGGATAAGATTGACACTAGGATTGTTGTTATTCAATTGACCCAAAGCTGATGCCAATGCTGCATTGTGAGCATTTGTTAAAGTTGTTAAATTGCTAGTATTTCCAGTTCTGAGTGCAATTGGAGTTTTGCCTAAATCTGGCAAATTGAAGACCAAAATATTTTTGGCACCAGCTTGGGCAAGTGCTCCTACTGCATTTGATAAATTACTAACTGTTTGATTAGGATTAGGATTCTGACCAAACAAGTAATCATTTCCACCTCCCCATACAGCATAGAGTGCATTTGGATCTACCTTCTGGTTATTTGCTAAAAAGGTGTCAACTTGCTTGAGGACTCCTGGAGCGCCTGGAACGAAAGCATTGTCTTGACCAGAGAGAGAACCTCCGAAGGCAAAGTTAATACCTTGAGTTGGAGTTTTAGTACTTAGATTAGTAAATAATGTAGGAGTTAATCCTATACCTTGTCCAAGATAGTCCACCCAAATCTTATTATTGGAAAACCGTCCTTGAAAGTAAGGTGGATCTGGGGGAATGGGGCCTGTAGGTGAGTTTTGCCCAGAAACAGTGAACACATTACCAGTATCTGACAGGCTGTCACCAAATACGTTAAATTGACTAAAACCTGCAGCCGAAGCTTTTAGCGGTAAACTCAAAGATAAAAAGACAAATCCAGCAGTTACGAGTTCTTTTTTCATGCCGACTCTACCCCTTATATTTTTCATAAACTATTAAGGTTTCTGATATTAATATACCCTTTGTTCAACTCTAGCTTTGTGTGTATTTATTGAAGAGTTTTTTTTTACTAGAGTTTATTTAAATGCTTTGGTGAGCAATGTACTAAACTTGAATTATAAAGGCATCATAAGACAATTACTGTTATGTAACTTTACCTGTTCTTTATAATTATCAGAAAGTAAGTAAATAAAGTTTAACTTATCCCATGGCTTGAAGCTGTAAGATTTCCAGTCATTAGTTTTTTAGTACATTTTTACACTAAAGGAAGCAGGAAAGCCCAATCGCAAGGCTGGCAAGTCCACACGATAATCGAAGATTATCGTGTGGGAGGATGTAAGGTAGATTATCCTATCTTTTGTTATTGTCTTGTGTTAACAACATTCCAAATTTAATCCCAGCGATTGCCAATCAAATTTCTCAGTTTTTCGACATAAGTATCACTCAGAGAACCCGTCATCTTATTTTTTAGTCTCCTGGTATGAAACACATACCTGCGAGGAATGCCTAAGTTGATGAAAATCATACCTAACTTAAAATCCAACCACATGATTATCGATATATTTTATCAATAAGTTTTAGATTCTGAAATATAAGAAAAGCCCATTGAGTAGCAGATTCCAGTATATATACTTAAATTAGACGTAAGCTTGCCGCTTAAACCCTTATACATATGGTATTTCAGGAATTAATCTATAAACTCACCAGCAGTTTGTTCTAAAGATTTTTTACCAAAATCAGAAAACTCTAACATATTTACTGGAAAAAAATGCTAAGATACTTGCAACATAAAATCAATAAGCTAGCATACGAACAATTAATACCCCAAATCATTAAGTCGCACCAAAGCCTAAGGTCGGTTAGTTTGTCTTCCTTAATATTTTCACTCTTCTCATTGGTGTAAAAAATATCTTTTACGTAAGAGTTTTTCACTCTGGCCCCTATCGTTGAAAGTCATTAGCTGCGGGTTATGAAAAGGGTATAGGGGTGTAAAAAAGCAGGAGATTTATTGGCTTTACACTCTTACACCCACTCCCCGAAGCGGGCTTGGTCATTGTTTGTAATATTTTTGAGGATGAATAATGCTAGCTATATTTTTTATCTGCCTTTGGGTTTCCATGGTAATCGGATTTGCTTGTAGTGTTGTTCTAGCTTTCAAACAAGGCGCTGCTCAAGTAAAAAGAATGCATCAAATTCCTTGCGATCGCTGTGATTTCTTTACGAATGATTACCGTCTTAAGTGTACAGTAAACCCTATGATTGCTTGCTCGGAAGAAGCGATAACTTGTCGAGATTTTGAACCAAAAACTGCTTACTCTAATGCTGCTCGGAAATGCCAGCGAAAGAAATGTGATGGCATTTCACTCAATTAGTGGCTCTTGCCAGGTTTTGGTGATGATTTTGGCAAGGTGTTTAACGTAAAGGGCCGAAGAAGGATGATGACGCATTGTCTAATCGCAAAGCTTAAGAGCGTTTTGCACCCATAAAATCTAGATTAAGTAACAAAATCCAAATTAATGTAACGAAATTTTGAGTTTAGATTGTGCAAATCCTCTCAACCTGCATAATGAAATTTATCGCTATTAAATCTCATTAGATAATTTTATTTTCTTGATGTCTGATATCTAAATACTTGATGTCTGATATCTAAATATCTGGGAGAAAGCGAGTGACACCAGTGAGAACACACGATCCTTTAAGAGACGGAACCAGTTAGAAAAAGCAACGGTTGGTCATTCCAATCGGCTGTTTTTGATGCTCATCAAAAAGGAATACTGCATGACCGTTTCAATTTTTTGGAAGCCTGTGTTTCGGACTCTGGGCTGGTCTTCTGATGAAAAAGCCGAGGGGGAATCGGGCGCACCGCTATTAGCTGGTAACGCTCGGTTTATTAATCTTTCTGGGCGATTATTGGGGGCACATGTCGCCCATGCTGGGCTAATTGTGTTGTGGGCAGGTGCGATGACTCTGTTTGAGATTTCGCGCTTTGACCCGGCTATTCCCATGTACGAGCAGGGTTTGATTCTACTACCACATCTTGCAACGCTGGGTTTTGGGGTGGGTGACGGCGGTCAAATCGTGGATATTTATTCCTACTACGTTATTGGAATGCTGCACCTTATCAGTTCAGCCGTTTTAGGTGCAGGGGGAATTTATCATGCCGTATTAGGACCGGAAGTTCTGGATGAGAAAGGGTTTGGCTATAACTGGCAAAACGGCAACAAGATGACTAGTATATTAGGAATTCATCTCATCATGCTGGGTCTTGGAGCATTGCTGCTGGTCTTGAAAGCCACGCGTTTCGGAGGAATATATGATCCTCTAGCAGAGCAGGTACGCCTGATTCAGCCTAATTTAGACCCAACTCGAATCTTCGGTTATCTATTTGGGTTCAGTCCGAATGGCTGGACGATAACTGGCATGGCTAGCGTAGATAATTTAGAAGATGTCATTGGGGGACATGTATGGGTTAGCGTTCTTTGCATAGCTGGCGGAATCTTTCACATCGTCTCACAGCCTCTTGATTGGGCAAAACGAGCTTTGGTGTGGTCGGGTGAAGCTTATCTTTCGTATAGTTTAGGAGCTTTGGCGATCGCTGGTTTTAGTGTTGCTTGTTTTGTCTCAGTAAACGAGATTGCTTACCCAAGCGTGTTTTATGGACCTATTAATGGCGGATCTGTGTCAGTGCGTGCAGCTTTGTCGAGCGTTCATGCTGCTTTCGGATTTCTCGCATTAGTCGGTCATATCTGGCACGCTTATCGAGCACGTAAAGCAGCTCATGGTATTTACTTCAATACTTTCTTTGACTTCATCGCCAAGGATGTGAGACCTGCTGTTATAGCAAGTGTTGTCAATCCGACTGCCTGAGTTGGGAGTCTATAAATTCCACCCCATAACCTCATTCAAACAGTGAACGGTTAACAGTCAACAGTTAACAGAGTCAGCGATTTCTTGACCCTAGCCCCGGAGGGGGCGCTACGCAAACGACAAAGCTCAGGGCAAGCCCCCCTGATAACTGGTAACTGATAACTGATAACTGATATTGTGGTCGGTCTCATATGCGTATGGCAAATCCTTTGGCGCTATGCGGGAAGTAGCGAGTGAATTTCATGTCCGGACTTATAAAACACGAAGAACCTCACCCGCCTGCCTTCCCTCTCCTTATCAAGGACAGGGTTAGGGTGAAGTAACACAGAAATCATAAGTCCTAACTTCTTTGCTCAAAACTCAGCACGACAAAATTAAATTTTTCAAGGAGCAATTCGACGAATGACTGCAACAACTGCAACAACAGTAACCACAAATGGAAGAACCGAGGAGATTCCCTGGAGAGCCGGGAATGCCCGTTTAGTTAACCTCTCCGGACAATTACTCGGTGCTCATGTTGCCCATGCAGGGTTGATTGTACTCTGGGCAGGAGCGATGACGTTATTTGAAGTTGCTAATTTCGATGTCACACGCCCAATGTATGAGCAGGGTTTGATTCTACTGCCAAACTTAGCTCGGTTGGGGCTAGGTGTTGGTGAAGGTGGTCAAATTGTAGATACCTACCCGTACTTTGTAGTAGGCGTGATTCATCTGATCAGCTCTGCGTTTTTGGGAGCGGGCGGACTTTTCCATACCTTCGTTGGTCCCAAACAGCTAGAAACAAAATTTCCAAGTTTTGGCTATAGATGGGATGATGCCAACAAAATGACAAGTATTCTTGGCATTCATTTGATCGTGTTGGGGATAGGTGCATTCTTGTTAGTGGCGAAAGCAATGGCTTTTGGGGGAATTTACGACCCACTCATTAAAAGCGTTCGCTTGATTACAAACCCGACTTTAGATCCAGGAGTAATTTTTGGCTATTTATTCGGTACGCATGGCAAGCTTTGGTTAGCGAGTGTCAATAACCTGGAGGATGTGATCGGTGGTCATATTTGGGTTGGTGCCATGTGTGTGTTGGGTGGATTGTGGCATATTCGCACTCAACCATTCCCATGGGCAAAGAACTTATTTGTCTGGTCCGGTGAAGCCTATTTATCCTACAGCATTGGAGCCGTAAGCTTGATGGCATTTGTGGCAACGCTGTTTGTATCGGTAAATACAATAGTATTCCCAACAGAGTTTTATGGATCGACTTTAACATTGATATTCGACCGCTTCCCCCTCTTTGCTAGTACAGATGGAGCATTAACTAGTCGAGTCTGGCTCGCGAATGCTCATTTTTGGTTGGGCTTCTTCTTTTTGCAAGGACATCTGTTCCATGCACTGCGGGCTGCAGGTTACAGCTTCACAGAAGGTAAAGTCATCGCATCCACACGCGGACAGGTGAAATAATATGACATCAACAAATGTAAGTCCTTTGAAACCCCTTGGGTTTTCTGACGATCCAACAGTCGCTATCAACTACGTCGCCCAGTCTCAAGACCCCTATTCTTGGTGGGCTGGAAACCTCCGCTTTGTCAATCTTTCAGGTAAACTCCTGGGTGCCCATGTTGCCCACGCTGGATTGATTGTGCTGTGGGCAGGTGCAATGACCTTGTTTGAACTATCCCGTTTCGATCCAAATGTACCAATGTACCAACAGGGGTTAATTTTGTTACCCCATCTCGCAACATTAGGTTTGGGTGTTGGTGCAGGCGGTCAAATAGTCGATACTTATCCCTATTTTGTAGTTGGGATTTTGCATTTGATTAGTTCTGCTGTGTTAGGAGCAGGTGGTATTTACCATGCGGTGCTAGGTCCAGATAAGTTAGATGAGAAGGGTTTTGGTTACCGTTGGGAAGATGGTAACAAAATGACGACGATTCTCGGTATCCACTTAGTACTACTGGGTTTAGGAGCGCTGTTATTAGTTGCCAAAGCTGTGTTGTTTGGTGGATTGTACGATCCAGTCGCCCAGCAAGTCCGGGTAATTTCCAACCCAACCTTGAATCCAGCGGTGATTTTTGGCTATTTAGTTGGCTTTAGTCGTGATGGCTGGACACTCAAGGGAATGGCTAGTGTTAATAACCTAGAAGATGTGGTTGGTGGTCACATCTGGGTTGGAACAATGTGTATCTTGGGCGGAATCTGGCATATCAACACCGCACCAAAGGAATGGACGAAAGGGTTATTTGTTTGGTCGGGTGAAGCATATTTATCCTATAGTCAAGCGGCTCTTGGTTATATGGGATTCTTTGCTGCCTTTTTCGTTTGGGTAAATGACACCGTTTATCCAAGTGTGTTTTATGGTCCGGTTGGAACGACAACTGTAGACGGGATTATCACTGTCCGTACCTGGTTGATGTTGTTCCATATTATCTTTGCAAGCTTGTTGCTAGCGGGACATTTTTGGCACGCCCTGAGAGCAAGAGCGATCGCTGCTGGATTTGTATTCAGCGAGATGAAATTTGATGCTGATGCTTTGTTTGGAGATATTCAATTTAGCGATCGCGCCGTGTTTGAAGGGATTGTACAGCCCTACAAAGGCGACTTTCATTTAGGAAACTTGGCTACTCCCGTCAACAACAGCAGTGTCAGCCTCGGTTGGCTCAAAAATTTACCGATTTACCGTGATGGGTTGTCACCAATTACATGCGGGTTAGAGATTGGTATGGCGCACGGTTATTTCTTGCTGGGTCCGTTCTTGAAACTTGGTCCCCTGCGCGATACAGACATTGCACTTCCAGCCGGATTAGCCTCTGCATCCGGGTTAGTGGTGATTTTAAGTCTTTGCCTGTATTCTTACGGTATTTCTGTGTTTGGCAAAAAACAAAAACCCGTTGGGGTTTTACCTGAGAACCTCCAAAGCAAAAGGGGTTGGAGCTTCTTTTCTTCTGGCTTTCTCGTTGGTGGGATCGGAGGTGTGATTTTTGCTGGCTTCATCCTACTTGAAGTTGCACGAGCAGGTATTGGTTCGTAAATAGTGGGTATTGGGTGTTGGGTAATGGACTATAACTTCTGAAGCGGCAAAATATTACCGATTTTAAAACCGCACCAGGCGCTCCACAATGCAGAGAAAATACGCAACGCTTTGGCAGAGGTAATTTTAGAGCACCGAAGAGAGTCATTCCCAATTCCCAATCCCCAATCCAATTAAAAAATTCATTAATTAACAAAGATTTCAACCATGACTATTTCCCTTCTGAGTTATCCATTATCGAGCCAGAATCAACGTGTAAATGGCTATGAAGTTCCGGGTGATGAACAACCTAGGGTATATACTACAGATAATTTGCCCAAAGGTACGGAAGTAGATGAAATTATCCGGGCAGCATATCGGCAAGTTTTCAATGAGCAACAACAGATTGCAAGCCATCGCCAAATTGCTTTGGAATCTCAACTTCACGCCAATCAAATTACTGTGCGAGACTTTATTCGAGGGTTAGTTTTATCTGATTCTTTTCGTCGCTTGAACTACGAGACAAACAATAACTACCGCTTTGTTGAAATGTCCATTCAGCGTTTGTTGGGACGAAATGTGTATGACAACCGTGAAAAATTAGCTTGGTCAATTGTTTTAGCAACCAAGGGACTGCGGGGTTTTATTGATGAGTTATTAAACAGCGAAGAATATTTGAATAACTTTGGGTTTTCTACAGTTCCTTATCAACGACGACGGATTTTACCGCAGCGATCGCAAGGCGAACTTCCCTTTGCCCGTATGGCACGCTACGATGATCATTACCTGAAGCAAATGCGAAAAATCGGTCAACTACGACCTTTTTATTATGGCGTGGCAGATAAAAGTGCTTCTGTTTATCGAAAGGTGATATTTGCAGTTCCAATTCTTGCACTTGCTATGTTATTTTTGACGTTGATAGCTGTTGCGACTCCTAAATAACTTATTTGCAGTTATGAAACTATTCTCCATATCAATTCTGTTTGATTTGTGTTGGCGCAGCCTGCGCGTAAGCGCATAAGTCGCGTATACAATGATTCCAACCCTACCGGATTTTATATCACTAATATCTAACAAGAATTGTCATCCTAAGATCCTCAACCCAGCATTTTAAGCTAGACACGCTACCGTTTGGTTAAGGCATCTATTCGTTGAGACAGCAGTCTTGCTAGGGGCAAGGGAGAACAAGAGTTGATGGACGATAACTCTTTCTCTCTCATATTCCCCTTTCCTTGCTCCCATGTTTATCCGAACCGTATTGCCAGAACCCCTATTTGCGACAAATGCTTAGGTTATAGCGATGTGTATGCAATCAGAGTGAAGATTTTATCAAAAATAGACAGGTATAACGTCAGATTGCACGAGCGATGGCTGTTAAGGAGATAATCTAAAAATAGTTAATACTTAATCATCTCTTTCTAAAAATAGTTAATTATCAAAATAATTGCAGCTAGATACTATGTTTATAAGTAGCTCAACTTAATAAAACGTAAAATGTCATTAAATAAAGAACAATTTCAAGGAACCTCAGAAGAAGGGAATTTTCAATCGGCTCTTAATGAAGCTATTCGTAAAGCACTAAACGCTTTATCAAGCCCAGGTACTTCCGACCTACGCATTCAATGGAAAATTATTGAAACATCAGGTAGTGAGGGCGGATTTGCAGGAGAAAACACGATTAACGTGACTATAGAAGCTCAAGAGGGATAGCAAAAGTTTATGCTCAGATGTTAGGGGACGACCTTAGCGACGGTAAATAAAAACAGAGGTAATTGGCAGGCGAAATCAGTTTGAGTCTACCCCACCACCCCCCATTTTTGCAAAAAGGGGGAGTGCATAAGTTGAAAAGGCTTGTAACTATTAATTTGCAGATCCATTTCAAAGGAACAGTATGCGCTTATCACTGGTTATTGGCATCTTTTTAACTCTATTACTCTGCTGGAATGCGCCTGTCATGGCTCTTCCCCTAACAGAAGCACAAGTACAACTTGTACAAACGCAAGAAAACTCCAACCAAGAAAATGTAACCGACTCAAAGGAACTCACAAAAAATCAAAAATTATGGAACAAACAAGGAGTTCTCGATTATAGTTACACACTTACCAGAAGTTGTTTCTGCACAAATGAAGCCAGAGGACCTGTCGTAATTAAGGTAAGTAATGGTAGCACATCTTCCGTGACTTCTCAAAGTACTGGTCAGCCAGCCAATCCAGAGTTATTTAATAGGTACGATACGATTCCTAAACTCTTTGATGTGATTAGAGATGCAATTACACGTCGGGCAGATAGCATCAACGTACAATACAATCCCACTTTGGGCTATCCAACCCAAATTAATATAGATTACGACCGTAGGATAGCTGATGAGGAATTGTTTCTGACAGTTGAAAATTTCACTCAGGCTCAGACGACCAAGACGAAAGTGTTTGAAGTACAGAATATAGAGGTATCTCAGGAACTCCAGAGTATAACAGCATATGGAATTGTGAGCACGGCGGGTTGGAGAGATGCCGAATTAATTCTGCGCCCTTCAGCACCAAATGGTGAAATTGATTTTGTAGAATTTGATTTCGTAGCCCAACCACCAAATGGATCTGCTGCACAAGTAATAACGCCTATAAAGGCAATTTACAGTCCCTTACCACGACAAGGTAACTTCTTGGGTGTCAAAATTTACGCATCTAACAATGTTAAAGCAGTTGTGTTGGAGTAACCCCGAAAAGCGATTGCAGAAGTGAAGGCATAGGGGTTTTACGGCTTGTAGGATAAAGTCAATTTAGCTCAGCAGTGCAAGAGGCAAGGCGACAGAAGGGAGCAAGGGGCAAGTCTTCACCTTGCCACGCAGCGGCTGGAGTCGCCTTGCCAGTAAGGGCGCAAAACAAGGCTAAGGTATGATTTCCTAGCCCTAATCTGGCTGTTTCTGTTTTACAACACCATTGCTTAGGGCTCAGGAGATACCCGGAGGGCAACGTCTCTACAAACTATCAAAATTAATGAGACAGAGCAGTACGTATTAATTTCTTGTTGCTTGTGTTGGTGAACCAGGAATAGTCACATCTATTGGTGTCACTTGCGTTGCCAACTGTGTTAGTGGTGGTTTAATAGCGCTTTGATTTCCAACGATCAAAGTCACCAAATTGTCTGGTTTGAGATATTTACGCGCTACTCGCTTAACGTCAGCGGCTGTCGTTGCAGCGACTGCTTTTTGATAGCGAAACAAAAAATCAGACGGATAGCCATAATATTCATACCGCATCAACCGTGATAAAGTTTGCCCAGGATCTTCAAAATTGAAAACAAACGAGTTAAGGGTAGAGTCTTTCGCAAAAGCTAACTCTTTAGGCATGACGTTTTGAGTTTGTATGCGCTTGATTTCTTGCTGTAGCGCTCTAACGAATTGCACTGTCGCATTCGAGCGTGTTTGCCCGCCAGCAATGAACATTCCAGGGTAGTCGTATCGGGGACTCCAAGCACCGGAAACTGAGTAAGCTAAACCTTGACGCGATCGCACTTCATTAAACAAGCGTCCACCAAAACCATTTAACACTCCATTCAATACATCCAGCGCTGGATAATCAGGACTATTAAACTGTCCTCCCAAGTGCCCAATCAAGATATTGCTTTGAGTCAGTTGTGGCTGATTGACAAAAAACACACCACTTTGTTTCTTTTCCGACACTTTGGGTAACTGAGGTTTAACCAAATTGGGATTGGGTTTCCAGTCAGCAAACTGAGCTTGAATCAGCGATCGCATTTTCTTAGAGTCAAAATCCCCCACAATTCCCAAAATCATATTATTGGGATAAAAAGACTGCTGCTTAAACTTGATCAAATCCTCACGGGAAATATTCTTCAGCGTTGCATACTCCTGAGTCCGAGCATAGGGACTGTCTTTACCATAAATCAATTTCTGAAATTCCCGACTTGCAATATCATCTGGATCGTCATTGCGACGAGCGATCGCACCCCGCAACTGTGTTTTCGCCAAATCCAACTTTTCCTGCGCGAAAACTGGCTCGCGGAGAACTTCACCAAACAACCCAAAAACAGTTTGCAAATCTTCACTGAGTGACTGAAAACTAGCATTACCAGCAGTTTCACCAATGCCAGTTTCAACCATTGCCGCGCGTTGTTCCAAGATCTGATTGAGTTGATCTGGTGTATGCTTGGTTGTTCCTCCAGAACGCATCACAACACCTGTCAACCCAGCCAAGCCAACTTTATCTGCGGGTTCAAAGCGATCGCCCGTACGCACTATAGCCGAACCACTCACCAACGGTAGCTCATGATCCTCCATCAAATACACAACCATGCCATTCTTCATCACATACCGTTCGTACTTCGGTATCTTCACCTGAGGTAATGGTGGAAGTTGCAACTCTGTGTAATGCTTTGCCGCCGTCGCCGCCCAAGATGTGTTGTATACTCCAAAGCATAACAATCCAACCAACACAAAACAAACCAGCAACGAGTAAAGACGTCTCATCCTTTTCTTATCCCTTCTACCCCTAAATCTCTTCATATCTCTTCCTTCGTGCCCTTCGTGTCTTAGCGGTTCATTCCTCTTATCCGTCAATCAACTTTGCTTCGACAAAATCTTACCAACTGTACGATTTTCCGTTGTAAACGTCGCTGTCGCCACCCGTTGAATATCAGCAGGCGTCACAGCTATAATTTGATCCAACTCCTTAAACAAATTCCGCCAAGAGCCAGTTTTCACTTCATACTCCAACAACTGCTGTGCCATTCCCATATTGGAATCAAGTATGCGTAACAAACTTGCTCGCGCTTGTGTTTTCACCCGCTTCAAATCAGTCTCAGAAACTGGCTCTGTCTTCAACCTCTCAATTTCCTGACGCAAAGCCACAGCCACTTCATCAACCGTGTGACCCGGAGCTGTGAGAGCATAGAACAACATCAAATTAGGATACTTATCTCCTGGGAATCCACTAAAACCCTGTGCCGTGAGCGCTAACTGCTGCTTTTCCACCAAAGACTTATACAGTCGCGACGTACGCCCACTACTGAGCAAGCTACCAATAATTTCATAAACCACATGATCTGGATGAGTCATTGCGGGACGATGATAACCTTCCAGATACCAGGGTTGAGAGCGTAGTTCAACACTCACTTCTCGGGGTTGTGTTTGTTTCGGTTCTACAGAAATTTGAGCAACGCCTTTTTCTTTTGCCTTATAACGCCCAAAGTAAATTTGTGCTAGTCTTTTAACCTCAGCGGACTTGACATCACCAACCACAGCAATAGTTAAATTATTGGGGACATAGTACGCATCGAAAAACTTCTGCACATCTTCCCGTGTTAAATTACGGATATCTTGGTCGTAACCAATCACTGGACGCTTGTAGGGATGGACTTTGAAAGATGTATCAATCAACTTTTCCATCATGATTCCGATGGGAGAATTTTCCACCCGCATACGTCGCTCTTCTAAAATGACATCTTTTTCCTTGTAAAACTCCCGAAACACAGGATCAAGAAATCTTTCTGATTCCAACGACATCCACAGTTCCAACTTATTAGAAGGAAAGCTATAAAAATAACGAGTCGCTTCCGTGGAGGTATTGGCATTTAAACCCACGCCTCCAGCCTGTTCCACAATTCGTCCTAATTCGTTTTGCTTGGCGAGTTTAGCGGCTTGTGCTTCTATTTTCTTGAACTGGGCTTCTAACTGAGCAACTTCATCTTTTTTATTAGCCGCTTTTGCTGCTATAATTTGCTCTGCCAATTGATCCAAACGGTTAAGTAGTGGCTTTTCGGCTTGGTAATTAGAAGTACCTATACGCGTCGTACCTTTAAAAGCCAAATGTTCCAGAAAGTGAGCTACACCAGTCTTTCCATCTGGCTCATCCACACCACCGACATCAGCATAAGTTAGAAAAGAAACAATAGGAGCTTGATGTCTTTCCAAGACAATGAACTTCAAACCATTGTCGAGGCGGAACTCACTCAATTGCTTCATCACCCGATTCAAATAAGGTTGAATCGAGTTTTCAGTAGGCGCTGGAGTCTGAGTTTGTGCTAAAGCAACTCCCGGTAGTAACTCCCACCAAAGAAGAACTGCTATAACAAAAGATACGAAAAGTTGACTTGCCTTGTTTTTAAGTTTCCTCTGGTATGAGTGGTTGGGCTTGTGCATACACGAAAAAAAAAGTAAAGTTCGCTTGACAATATAAACAGTTTAGTCAGTCAAGAGGGTCTTAGTGTTGTATTAAGTTTTCTGTCGTTCTTGCATTAAACCTTAGACAATCATGCAACACATCCTGTTCCGGATATTTCACTATAGCTGTGATTATAGGAATTTTTATTCTTCTCTATTCTTAGAAACACAAACATGCGCCCGCATTCCAGATGCGGTAAGACGGCTTATCGTCAAAATACCCTCAGATAAAGTGTTTTCATCCCTTTGCGGGGAAAAGTGAGTATACGAGTTGGCATCGTCAGTCAACAAGGTCTTAATCTTGTATTAAGCTTTCCATTGTTATTGCATTTAAATTAGACAATAATGCTACACATTCTATTCCAGCGATATCATCATAATTTTTATGCGAATTTTTAATGCTCCTCCATCTTCAGAAACACAAACACGCACCCGCATTCTAGATGCGGCAAGACGACTGTTTGCGTCTCAAGGATTTGATGGCACAACCACCCGCGACTTGGCACAAGCAGCAGGAGTTGCTGAAGGCACGCTGTTTCGTCATTTTTCCAATAAAAAGGCGATTTTGATAGAGGTTGCAACTCAAGGGTGGGTGGAAATTCTGACAGACTTGCTCACAGAATTGAGTGAAATGGGGAGTTATAAGGCTGTCGCTCAGGTTATGCGTCGCCGGATGTGGAATATGCAAAAAAACGCGGACTTGATGCGGGTTTGTTTTATGGAGGCACAGTTTCACCCAGACTTGCGCGATCGCATCCAGTCTGAAGTCATTGCCAAAATGACTGATGTTGGCGAGGCATTCTTTCAAACTGCAATGGATAAAGGAATCTATCGTCGCATGGATGCCAAACTTGTCGCCAAGGTTTTTCTAGGAATGTTTGCCGTTGCAGGCTTTTCCAACAACACCCTTATGGAACCAAACGCCTCACCCCAACAAATGCAGCAAATGGCAGAAGGATTAGCTGATATCTTCCTGAATGGAGTCTTGGCAACAGAGTAATCAGTCAACAGTCAACAATTTCTTGTTTTGCGTACTAAGTTCATCGCTCATTACTCAGTACTGTTTTCGCTTGTTGACTCCACTGTTGAACTTGCTCAATCGAAGGACACAAATCTCGTCGTTGCATGGTTGCTACCACCAAACGCAGAAGTTGTTGGTGCAATCTGTGAATGGGGGTAGCTGCTAACTGTACCACAGAAGCAATACCAGCATGCAGCAACAATCCACAATATTGTGTTCCGACACCGGGGATACGAGCTAAATCAGCCAATGCTACCCATTTATTCACATACTGAAGATGGATATGTAATTTATTTGCCAGCACTAGCCTATCCGCAGGTGTTTTCCCTTGTTTAACGAGTGCGGCTGTGGTTGTAATTCCACAGTTTTGCAGTTGGGCTTGCTCTTGCTGACTCAATCCAGGCAATTGCTCAATAGACCAATTAGAGGATGAGATAGGACTGACGTTTACTTTTTGTTTAAGAGACATTTTTTGAAAAAACAAATACGCTATACAAATATAGTCAACACCCACGGCCAGAAGCCGTGGGCTTCCAGCGACCAAGTCGTTGTAAGCCCTAGTTGACCCGACTAAGTACCCCGCGTACTACGTTATCGGTAAGTGTTAAAGAACCTACTCCGGAATACAAAGCCAGTTCCAGGATACTAGAACGAAACGGTTAAACAGACGTAAAGGGTTAAACTCAGTGCCGCAATAGAAAGTACCGACCGATAACATTGTCCAGGCTAACATCACCCGAAAGGCTTGCCTTGAGCGTAGTCGAAAGGAGGCTCGTATGAGCAAAGTACTTGTAATTGATACCAACAAAAGACCATTAGATCCAATCCACCCAGCGCAAGCAAGGCAACTACTGAGAAACGATAAAGCCGCAATCTTCTATCGCTTCCCATTCACGCTGATTTTAAAAGAATCACGACCTGAGGTTTCCGTTCAACCATTAAGATTCAAAATTGACCCAGGCGCAAAAACAACGGGTTTGGCGTTGCTTAACGATAAAACGGGAGAGGTTGTGTGGGCTGCCGAATTGCAACACCGAGGCTTTGCTATTCGGGAATCTTTGATATCCCGTCGCCAACTACGCAGAAGTCGGCGCAACCGCAAAACTCGTTACCGTGCTCCAAGATTCAATAACCGCACGAAGCCAAAAGGATGGTTGCCACCTAGTCTCATGAGCCGTGTGTACAACATTGAGACTTGGGTAAAACGACTATGCAAGCTAGCACCGATTACTGGCATTTCCCAAGAGTTAGTGAAATTTGACACGCAGTTAATCCAAAATCCGGAGATTAGCGGCAAGGAATATCAGCAAGGCACACTTGCTGGTTATGAGACGCGAGAGTACTTGCTTGATAAGTGGCTCCGTCAATGTGCTTACTGCAAGATTAAAGATGTTCCACTGCAAATAGAGCATATTCACCCACGTTCACTAGGTGGTTCTAACCGCATTAGTAATCTATGCTTGGCGTGTGAAAAGTGCAATTTGAAAAAGGGCAACAAGCCAATTGAGCTATTCTTGAAAAACAAGCCTGACTTGCTCAAGAAGATATTGTCGGAAGCTAAGAAACCACTTGCCGACACTACAGCAGTCAATGCTACTCGGTTCAAGTTGCTGGAGGTACTCAAAGCAACGGAGTTACCTGTAGAGACGGGCAGCGGAGGATTAACTAAGTTCAATCGCACCCAACAAGGTTTAGATAAGACCCATTGGATTGATGCGGCTTGTGTTGGGCTTTCCACGCTTACTCTGGTCGTCAAATACGTTAAGCCACTCCTGCTTAAGGCGACTGGACACGGAACACGGCAGATGTGCGGAACCGATAAATACGGATTTTCGACACGTCATCGTGAGCGCAAAGTGCTTCACTTCGGGTTTAGAACTGGCGACATTGTTAAAGCCGTCGTTGAGTCTGGGAAGAAGACGGGTAAATACGTAGGTCGTGTCTTGTGCCGCAAGAGTGGTAGTTTCGACATATCTACTAAATCTGGAAGGGTGTCAGGTATTAGTTATAAATGTTGCACACACATTCACAAAAATGACGGGTACAATTATGCATTTTAGGATTTCTGGACGGCGACTAAAGTCGTGTCGGCTTCCTCCCACGCCTGAAGGACGGAGGTGTGAGAAATCGGGATTTCTCACACCTCCTCGTGGGCTTCCGCCTTTGGTTTGTGTGAGAAATACGCTCATTGATATCTTTATTTCAACGTAATCTTAAGCAAAATTTTGGCTGTTTAAAAATCTTCATTTGCTCTGGAAACTGACAAAAATTTGAAACATTTGCTTTAATTTCAAGATTATGATATTGAAAACCTCTAGCTCCCTCATCGAAACTCTACGCGACAGACGCCAACGACTCGCCAACCTAATTGATTTTCCGGCAATTCTTTGGTCAGGAACTACCAGTCCGCGTAATTTTCCAGCAAACGTCTTTCCGTTTCGTGCAAACAGTCATTTCCTCTACTTTACAGGACTTCCACTACGCAATGCAGCAATTCGCCTGAGTGCCGGTAAGTTAGAACTGTTTATGGATGATCCTCAACCAGACAGTGCTCTTTGGCATGGAGAAATGCCTGATCGTGAGGAGATTGCTCAGATAATTGGAGCAGACGTTGCTAAGCCAATGGCAGAATTAGAATTGTGGACAGAAGAAGCCGCAACAATTGCCGTACAGGACGCCGCCACTTGGACACAACAGTCGCAACTTTTGAATAGATGGGTTTTGCCGCTGAAGTCACCACAAGACATTGACTTGGAGTTAGCTAAAGCAATCATCTCGTTACGGCTGATTCACGACGATGGCGCATTAGCTGAATTACGCAAAGCCGCCGCTGTGACTGTAGAAGCACACAAAGCTGGCATGGCAGCTACAACTCATGCTCAAATTGAAGCACAAGTTCGTGCCGCGATGGAACAAGTGATCATCGCCAATAACATGACGACTTCCTACAACAGTATCGTCACTGTTCACGGAGAAGTTCTACACAACGAGCAATATCACCACTCATTGCAACCGGGCGACTTGATACTTGCTGATGTTGGCGCTGAGACAGAGACAGGCTGGGCAGGTGATGTCACACGTACTTGGCCAGTGGGTGGTAAGTTTTCATCTACCCAAAGAGATATTTACGATATTGTGTTAGCGGCTCATGATGCTTGTATTGCTAAGGTAAGCCCTGGCGTTGAGTATCAGGATTTACATTTACTCGCTTGTACTGTCATTGCAGAGGGCTTGGTCAATTTAGGCATTTTGCAAGGAAATCCGCAAGATTTAGTCGAAATCAACGCCCATGCGCTATTTTTTCCCCACGGAATCGGTCATTTGTTGGGTTTAGATGTTCATGATATGGAAGATTTGGGAGATTTAGCAGGTTATGAAGAGGGACGTACAAGGAGCAATCATTTTGGTTTAAGCTACCTGCGTTTAAATCGCCCCTTACGTCCGGGAATGTTAGTCACAATTGAACCAGGATTTTATCAAGTTCCAGCGATTCTAAATCATGCGAATGTACGGTCGCAGTATCAGGATGTTGTAAATTGGGAGCACTTATCTCAATTTGCCGATGTGCGAGGAATCCGCATTGAAGATGATGTTTTAGTGACACAAGAAAGTCGCGACGTTTTAACTGCGGCATTACCGACACAAGCTAGTCAGATAGAAGATTTAGTGTGTCGATAATTGTTCTTGTGTGATGAAAAACAGATAACACATAAGTGTTAGCCCTGTTGCACAACCTCAGGTTATTGGCAGCAGGGATAAAACTAACAAACTCTCGGAGCTTGTTCAACAACAGGGGAATGAACTATGCAACTCTAGGCGCTACCTGTAAAGGCAACTTCAGGAAACTTTAACTGAGCTTCAGCCATCGGGCGGTTTCTGCCTTCTTCTTGCCAGTAGTTAATAACTTCTGTAGCTTTATTGAGCAACTCCACCCGATCTAGTTCAGTAATCCAGTGTTTTGATTCTAGCTCCTTTTTTAATTCTTCCCAGGCATCATTCCTCGGCCAGAAAAAGTACTTAGTCAAAGGACTTGTGCCTTTGCCTACAACTTGATCAACCGCCAAGGCTACGTTTTCATCTAGCCACAGTATTTTCAAAATAAATTTCGACAATCACACCTCCGGGGAGTATCCGGGCAACACTCACTAACTTTGCGATCGCCTATTGTAACGCAATATCTACCAAATTTCCAAACAAGAGTGGAAAGTCGCAAGTCAAGAGAATGAAATATGAAAAGGAAAATTGCTTGTTGTAACTAATAGCTATTGACTAATGACTAATGACTATTGACTAATGACTAATTAACGGCAGGTGCTACAAAACGCTTAACCCGCGTTGTAGCACCGCCTCCTAATAACTCATCAAAAATCTCCGCATTTTATGACTGAACAACTCTCACCAAAGGCGATAGTGGTTTTCGATATTGATGGTGTTATACGTGATGTCAGTGGTTCTTATCGACGAGCGATCGCAGATACTGTAGAGCATTTTACAGAAGGAGCGTATCGCCCAACACAACTCGATATAGATCGGCTCAAGTCTGAAGGTGTTTGGAATAATGATTGGGAAGCATCTCAAGAATTAACTTACCGCTATTTTGAAACTCTCTGTTACACGCGCGAGCAACTACAACTCGATTACAATGCCATTGTCACCTTTTTTCAATCGCGTTATCGAGGATGTGATCCCGACAAATTCACAGGATATATCTGCAATGAACCATTATTGCTAGACTCTAAATATCTAGAGGAACTAACAAAAGCTGAGATTCCCTGGGGATTTTTCAGTGGTGCAACTCGCGGTTCTGCTACTTACATTTTGGAACAACGCCTTGGGTTGAAGTCTCCAGTCTTAATCGCAATGGAAGATGCACCAAGTAAACCAAATCCGACTGGACTTTTTGCTACTGTGCGCTCCTTAGAGTCTTCCGAGAATAAAAATGATAAGCATTTAACGCCAGTAGTGTATGTAGGAGATACAGTAGCTGATATGTACACGGTGAAGCAAGCGCGTTTGCAAGAACCTTCTCGGACTTGGATTGGCGTTGGTGTTTTACCACCTCATGTACAGCAAATACTAGCACATCGGGATGCGTATGCTGAAAAATTGATAGACGCAGGAGCATCTATGGTTTTCACCAATGTACAACACCTGAGTCTGCTTAGGATTTCGGAACTAGTCAACGAAACAGGTTTTGAACAAGTGTAGGTGTTATTTTGTTGAGGTAGGGTGCAAGTCATTGCACCTCAGTTTCAGTTGGGGTTTAAATCCCAAACTGAAACCGTCTTTCATTTTGAATTTTGCTTCGACTACGCTCAGCAACCATGAATTTTGAGAGAAGTTGGAGCGGAGGTTTCCTCCGATCCAATCTTCGGTGATTTTGAATTGTTAAGATGCGTACCTTTCATGAAAATTTGGCAAGCTGATTTTTATCGTCGTCCCCAGACTGAAGCATCTGGACAAGTGATGTGGGAGTTGCTGATTTGCGATCCGACTCGTAGTTTTGAGTATCAAGCAACTTGTCTACAGTCACAAGCTTCTTCAAGTTGGGTTGGTTCTCAACTTCACAAAGCAGCGCTTGAACAACTCCCAGATGTCATTCAAGTGTTTCGTCCTCAGTCTTTAAGTTTAATAGAACAAGCTGGACGCAGTTTAGGCATTTGTGTTGAACCAACGCGCCGCACCTTGGCATTAAAACAGTGGTTGCAAGAAAAGCAATATCCTATATCTTTGGACAAACCACCCCCAATGCCATTACCAGAAAATCTTTGGGGAGAAGAATGGCGTTTTGCTTCACTTACTGCTGCTGATGTGGGAGAAATATTTGGCCATCGCCCCATCCCAATTCTAGAAATGCCAGAATATCTCCTACCTATTAATCTCGGTTTAGCATCAACAACACCCGTTCCCGGTGTTGTCATTTATGGTGGAAAACAATCAATGCGTTTGGCACGCTGGTTGCAACAAGTCCATCCTGTGGCGTTGAATTACGTTGCTGGCGCACCTGATGGTTTGGTATTAGAAGCTGGCTTAGTTGACAGGTGGATTGTTGGCACATTTGAAGATAAAGAAGTGACAACTGCTGGCAAAGTTTATGAACAACGGAAGCAGCAAAGCCGTGGACTACATTTTTTATTAGTACAACCTGATGATTCTGGGATGACTTACAGTGGCTTTTGGTTGTTACGTGAGGAGTGAGTTATGACCTCTGGCACTGTACCAAGCGCCAGATCCTTTTCACATCTGTGAGTTTATTGTTTGCCATAATACAACGGTATTTACTCACAGCGAGTTAAAGTAGTTATATACGCCTACTTGAATGAGTCCCAATGATATTAACATTTATGTTTCTGAGCTTTTTTTAGCCAAATTTACGAAATTAGCAGCAGTTAAAGTGTAGCACCAGTATTAGGTAAAGTTATCCAACCATAAAGCTCATGAGCGCAACTAGCTACCGCCGAATTATTATTGGGGATATACATGGTCATTATGAAGGTTTAATGACATTGTTAGAAGCGATCGCTCCCACATCAGATGATCAAGTCTACTTTCTTGGAGACTTAATTGATCGCGGTCCTCAAAGTTCACAAGTTGTGAGTTTTGTCAAGAATAGTTGCTACCAGTGTTTGTTGGGGAATCATGAGCAAATGTTATTAAACATTTTTACCAACAAACACGTTTCCACCTCGCTCGTACAAGGATGGCTATGCAGTGGAGGGCAAGCAACGGTAGCCAGTTATCAAGAAGCCACAATACCTGATGAGCATCTGGAATGGTTGAAAACTTTACCTACACATCTGGATTTAGGAGATATTTTCTTGGCTCATGCGGGTGTTGATCCCTCAATTCCGATGGCAGAACAAACTGTAGAACAGCTTTGCTGGGTGCGCGATAAATTTCACAGTATGGAAAAACCCTATCTTCCTGATAAGCTAATTATTGTTGGTCATACTATGACATTTACGTTACCTGACGTGAATCCTGGTAAATTAGCACAAGGACAAGGATGGTTAGATATTGATACTGGCGCTTATCATCCCCGAAGTGGGTGGCTGACAGGACTAGACATTACAAATCAACTTGTTTATCAGGCAAATGTTTATAATCATCGTTTCCGCACCTTGCCTCTAAAAGAAGCAGTGACTGTTGTCAATCCAGCTAAAGTCGAGGTGAGACGCTGCAATAAGCAACGAGTCTAGTAGCAAATAAAGGACATGAGGAGCAGTCAAAACAACTTATCTCAGCAAAGCTTTGATGTTTGCCTGATAATTAGAACTATCTAAACCGGCACTCCCACTTCTAGGTTGATTGTTAATAGCACTCTGCAAAGCTTTGATGCGATCGCCTGTTGCAGGGTGAGTACTCAAAAATGTCGGAACGCTAGAACCTTTTTTTAGTAGTTTTTCCATAAAGGAAACCATGCCTGATGGAGCATAACCAGAACTAGTTAGAGTTCTTAATCCTCTAGTATCAGCATCATATTCATCTCCACGACTACGAGGACGATTGAGGGCTAAATCTACACCAATCCCCACAGCTTGGTTACGATCCAATCCAGTTGCTGATGCCAAACCACTTGCAAGTGCTTTTTGTCGCATCTGTTTAACAAGGTGTTTTCCGCCAATATGACCAATTTCGTGCGCCATAACACTTGCTAGTTCGGCTTCATTGTCTGCTGTTTTCAGCAAACCTGTGTTAACATACACAAAACCACCTAGAGTGGCAAAAGCGTTAATAGTGTCATCCTCAACGACTTGGAAAGTATAAGGGAGATCGGGGCGATCGCTATTAGCTACCAAACGCTGACCAATTTGTTGTACATAACGATTAAGTGCAGAGTTGCGGTTAAGTTTAACTTGACTACTTAACAGTTGCTCATTAATCTGCTTACCAATATCAACTTCCTGGCGAGGAGACATATTAGACAATTGAATAACCTGAACTCCCTGAAGAATGAAAGGCAACAACTGCCCAGCATCAATCGCTCTTGTTGTCACAGGTGTCACTAAGCAGATGAGTGTGGCGACAATTACCGAAACGAATGGGTAAAACCAGGGTTTTTGAGAAAAACGGGGATTGATAGAAAAGCGTTTCCTATTCATCACAAATCCGGCTTGAAAAGAGGTTTGAAGGAATATAAAACTATAGGACGGATTTCTAACTGTGTAAGTTGCATAAAGATATATCTTCTGTGGGACAGCAACTTAAAATAGCAAAAAGTCCATCTAAAACTAGGAAGTTGTGATACACTGTCGCATGATCGTAACGCCCAAGCACATTCACTGCTAACGCAGTAACTCAGAATCCTCTGTGCTTAAATAAAGCATACTGTTACAATCAGCAACTTTGCTCTTATTTGGAAAGATTTCTTATGGCTATTATAGATTCCAAAGGTCGTTTATTCGGTAAAATTAACATCCTGGATTTAGGTGCTGTACTTGTTATTCTGCTAGTGATAGTTGGCATCTTTATCTTCCCTGGTGGTTCCGGTTCCGTTGCTCAAGTTGGTGGGAAAACAGTACCCATCGAGGTAGACTTAATCGTTCGGGGATTAAATGTACTCGATACTAAACAGTTATACGCGCGAGGATTTGAAAAAGGCGGCAAAACTAAAGTTATTATCCGCAATCAGCCTCACGGTCAAATAGATATTAAATCTGTAGAAGAGTTACCCAGAACTATATTAGTTCCTCAACCTGATGGTTCGATTAAACAATTGCCAGAACCAGACAGATCAAACAGCTTTAGTAAAGATTTACGTTTGACTTTAGCAGGCAAAGCACAAATCACTGACGAAGGACCAGTTCTAGGTAATAGTAAAGTAAAAATTGGAATGCCAATTGAGTTAGATGGCTTCAACTACAACTTTAATGCCACTGTTATTGATGTCAGATTAAAAGAAAATTAACTTACATTTGTTAGTCAGGAGAAGACAGTCCAGTTATGAGGAGCCTGCGTGCCTTTGGAGGTTCCTCTATGAGCGACTGCCGCTTCAGAAAATATGAACCGAATATGCCTGCCATGAGCTTTTGTGGTCAGTCGCTCTGGTTTAGTTAGATTTGTAAGTTAATGATAAGCGCGACTTACCACCAACTTAAAGAGAAATATTTCTTGGGTATGAATGGGTAACTCAGTCGGAGTTATCTATTTCAAACCCAACCCCCTACTTTTTTATCTTCATTATCTTCCAATTTCCAAATTTATTTCAGTAGTTCACCAACGCTTACAGATAACATTCACACACTCCTCATTCCTACGTCTCATGAAGTATCTGTAAAATCTACATATTTTTTATAAAAAATGTAAATATTTTTACAATGTAAGTTGTTTTGTGCATTTAGATATCTGGAAAAATAGACTCTTAAAACAGAATTATTACTGGTAGTAAATATAACTTTATATCAAAAATAACATTAATTTGTTGTAGTGCTCTATCAGAAACATCACTGATATGAGTAAGCGTCCAGAAAAGTGTAAACACTCATTGAATATATTAAGTAAGTAAACCTGGGTGTGCTTCATGCTGCTAGCTGGGCAACTAGTTTTTGTACCTAGAATCCTATGCAGCTGATCAAAACCAATGAATTTTTATGTCGTTAATCATCTAACTGTTCTCTAGATAATGACAAAGCGGGGTGTCGTGGCAAAGCAGGCTAGTCTTCAATCCCAGACAAAATCAACCATAAAAGACCATAAATTCTCTCGTAATGAATTTGATTCTAAAAATCAAAATCAATTTCCAGTTTCGCAAAGCCAAGTGGAAAAAGTTATTGACACTAAAGTCGTATCAGTACCCACGTGCGTCTACTTAACTTTGGAAGAATTGAGATGTTTTGAAGCAGTGGAGCGACAGTATGAGCAATGGGGAGTTCTTTTTAAGAATTGTATCGCAATACAGCCTTCAAACCCAGCATTTCCTACCCATTCTGGCCTGGTAGTGTTAATGGCAGCACCTAAAAATGGATATATAGAAGTAACTTTTCTACGTCCTGTCCATTTTGTCAGTGCTTTTGTCACCAGTTCACAGCGGCTTGTGCTTTCAGCATACGCTCGCGATCAGCAACTGCTGACACAAACAGTACTACCAGGAGCAAATCTTGCTAATTCTGACTCCGGTGGATCTCCCAACACTTTATTATCAGTATCAGCAAAGGAAATTCACCGTATTACCTTCTCTGCTTTTGATGGTCAATTCACCATTGATGATTTTAGTTTCTGTTATTAACAAGTCAATCTATAACGGAATATAAATGTAAGGATGTAGGACATCTGATCAATTTTTATGCTTGATCTATCTCCTTACATCCTTGTTTCCTTATTAAGAGCCGCTAGAGTACTGGGGTCTTGGCTACAGGTAGATCGTTGGTAAATGGGGGAGCGATATCCAAAAATTTTCTCTCGAATTTGTTTAAAGATAAAATCAGCTTTCATGGTGTTCCCGACTAAGCAGGACACATAACAGACAACTAAAACAAGGCTGGCTTTGTCTTGGCTACGACTGCGTAACCAGTTTTCCGTATAGCGCACATACAGAAGAAGATAACTGAGGTTTTGCCAAATTCCTGGGAACAACAACAGCAAATGTGCAATCATAGTATTTGGCGGTAATGCGCCTAAATATTGAGTCAAGTGTCTTTTTAGAACAAAGCCAGCCTGAGCCTGTTGATTCGACGAACGTTGGCACATAACGAACAGTTGCGGCTCTTGTAGAGCTTTTTTCCACTAGACAGTTGGAATCCCTCACCAAACTTCGGTTCGCTTGAGAGAGGATGTCAATAGAAAACTTCCACCTTCTTTAAGTTCTTGGATAAAGCCGCCCATTTTGCATTTGCATCACTCGATGATTACACCTGCGGACTAACTGTTCATCATGGGTTGTCACTATCACTGTTGCTCCAAAAGAATTTAACTTTTGGAAAATTTGCATGATTTGCCAGGAATTCTCTGGATCAAGGTTTCCAGTTGGTTCATCTGCTAAAAGAATAGGTGGTGTTCCCGCGATTGCTCGTGCAATACCTACTCGTTGTTGCTCTCCACCCGAAAGCTGTTTTGGAAAGCATTCTGCTTTGGAATGTAAACCCACCAGTTTCAAACTAGGTTCTAAACGCCTTTGAATTTCCTTGCGCGTGTATCCTTGAGCTTTTAGCGCGAGACTAACATTTTCCGCCACTGTCCGCCGAGAAATAAGTTTATAGTCTTGAAACACAACACCAATGCGTCGGCGAAAAAATGATAAGCGATGGCCCCTCAAAGGTACCATATTGTACTCATTAACAATCACATCTCCCTGTGTTGGTAACTCATCCCCATACAACAGCTTTAAAAGCGTCGATTTACCAGAGCCACTTGCTCCTGTGACAAACAAAAATTCACCCTTTTTGACTTCCAAGTCTATATTGGCAAGAGCATGACAACCATTGGCATAAGTTTTCGACACAGAGCGCAATTGCACCATGAATTCAACATTACCATTTTGCTGTTTTGTTTCGCTGTTTTGAGTCAGGACGGATTTTTCAGGAGCTTTTCGCTTGGTTAATAGTAGCATTGGAGGAATAATAGTTCTAGATTTGAGATTGAATACAATCAGTATTCCCAGGTGAAATCTAGCAACCTTGAATTCAAAACAAGTTTTTTGGCAGTAGACCTCTCCAAAAATGGCTATGAAACCTTTACGACGCTTGCACTAAAAATCGATTTTTGGAGAGGTCTAGTAGAAAATTTTTCTGAGTACTTAATCGTTGGTAGGTATAGCAATTTGATTTGTGTGAAAGTGCCTGCGCGTAGCGCATCAATTGAGAGATACAGATCTCCGACAACTTTTACGAAGTCGGAGATCTTATTTTTGACAAATGATTTAGGATTGGGAAGGTGGACAACTAACAATAGTTTACAAATTTGACGTTACACCAACTCCTGACACTTGAAAAAACCGGTAAATTAAGGCTTTAAAGGCAAATTCAGGCAACGCCAACATTCTTCGCCAGCGCCAAGGTTCTTTATATAGCCGATATAGCCATTCTAAATTGTTATCTGCTAGCCAACTAGGAGCACGAGTTTTTATCCCTGACCAAATATCAAAACTCCCTCCAACACCAATCCATATTGCTTGAGGACACAAATGGCGATTATTAGCAATCCATAACTCTTGACGTGGAACTCCTAAACCAACAAAAATCACTTGTGGCTGTAGTTGCACAAGAGTTTGTCGCAATTGTTCTTCTTCTTGTTGTGAATGAAAGCCAGAGTGAGTACCAACTACGACCAAATCTGGAATTTGAGAGAGCCAAAACTCTGATGCTTTTGCGGCTACACCAGGCGCTCCTCCGTAGAAAAAGACCTTTGCCTTAGTCTGTGTCTGTCCAAGTTTTTGCAAAAGTTTTTCTGCTAATTCAATTCCGGGAGTTCTCTGGACTTTTTGCTGCAATAGCCATTGCAGGTAGAGAACAACTCCCGCTCCATCTGGAACCACTAACTCAGCAGTCTGTATGATCTTTGCTAGGGAGGAATTCCGCTCTGCTTGCATGGTCATTTCTGCATTCAGAGTGACGACATGAACTCCTGTACCCTGCTGCAAACCTTCTAGCAACCAGCTTGGATAGTCAGTTGTCACATGAACTGGTAACCCCAAGACTGAAAACTTTCTAGGCAGTTTAGACATAGCCTATTCTTTATGAGCCTCGCACCAACTACATAGATAGAACAATAGCTTATCAAATTGTTTCCAGAAGTTTAAGTGAGGGAATTTTACAAAATAGATGTTGTGAGGGCACTCTCCGGTAAATTACGGAGATTCCAAAAAGTAGATCAAAACTCAGCATTGTAACTTACGCACTGTACAAATAAATCATGATATGTATCTAGGACTTGCGCCGGAAAAAACTTACGAGTCAGAGTTATAAATCTTGCCGTAGCAAAAAAACTTCATAAGAGGTGAAACTCGCGCTTTTACAAAGATTGATGCTCTCCGGCAGACTTCACGCGCAACCTAGTCTGCTGGCAAGGAACTCCAGTTAAGTTTCAATAAAAATGAAGCAGCATAACTTGTGGTATCTATTTAGATGTTAGGCTACTCCCTATAGAACTCAGGATGCACAATAGAATCTATCTATATCAGGTACTACTCCTAAGCAGGAGAAACATTTTGTGTTTGTGTTTTTATTGTTAAAGCTAATGTTAAAGAAGGATAATTATAAACTCGGGTGTATTTTAATCTAACACACAAGCTGTGGAGACTTAAGCGGGCAAGTATCTTATCAAATTCTGTGACAAAAAGGGGATGCCTTTATATGTTAGTCTAACTCAAAAAGCTCTGTTATCTTTTTCCACAGGCATCTTTACACTGCATCTTCAGCAGACTTTTTTGTAAACTCAATTTTACAGCTTTTGAGTATAAGGGCGGTAATAGACTATGGTTAAAATTCGTGTTGCTTTGATTGAAGATCATGATCTGACCCGTGTAGGTATTCGGACAGCTCTTCAGCAAAAGGAAGAAATTGAAGTTGTAGGCGAAGCGACAAATGGTGTCGAGGGTTTAAAAATGTTAAGTACGCTACAACCAGATATTGCCATTATAGATATTGGTTTACCAGACAAAGATGGAATTGAACTAACACGCGAGATAAAATCTACAGTTGATGGAGAAGAATTAGCAACAAAAGTATTGATTTTGACGCTACAGGATAATAAGGAAGCGGTGCTAGCTGCTTTTGCAGCAGGAGCCGACTCTTACTGTATGAAGGATATTAAGTTTGACAATTTACTTGAAGCTGTGCGAGTCACGTATAACGGTAACGCTTGGATTGATCCAGCGATCGCCCGAATTGTATTGCAACAAGCTCAAAAAAATCCATTCTCGCCTGAAGTTACAAAATTAGACAATAAAACTAGTTTACAAATGTCTGTTGATAGTAGCCTAGAAAAAGAAAATCAGCCCCTGGACACAATCGATCCTTACACTTTAACAGAAAGGGAATTAGAAGTTTTGCAATTGATTGTAGAAGGTTGTAGCAATGCGCTAATCGCGGAAAGACTTTACATCACAGTTGGAACTGTCAAAACACACGTCCGAAATATTTTGAACAAGTTATGCGCCGATGACCGTACACAAGCCGCGGTTCGCGCATTACGTTCTGGACTAGTGGGATAGAGTTTACATTCAGCTTTGGAAAACTCTTAGAAGAGTTACTAGAATTTAGAGAAAATTTGGAAAAATTCGAGAAATCATGAGTTTAAATAGGAGAAATTTTATTTACTTTTGCTTTTGTCGAGTGTATTTTAATGATGACATGGCAATAGCAAATAATTGGGTTAGTATCAAAGTCTTTGGAAAGTCAAATTAAGTATGACTGAGATAGAGACAGGAAAGCTTAAGCTCATGGTGGTGGATGATGAGCCTGACAACCTACATTTACTCTACCGTACTTTTCGGCGAGATTTTCAGGTATATCAAGCAAGTAATGCCCTCACTGCCTTAGATATCTTGGACAAAGAAGGTGAGATGGCTGTGATTATCTCTGATCAAAGAATGCCAGAAATAAATGGCACGGAATTTCTGGGTAGAACTGTAGAGCACTTTCCTGATACAATTCGGATTTTACTCACTGGTTTTACTGATGTCGAAGATTTAGTAGAGGCGATAAACTCTGGTCAGGTCTTCAAGTACATCACTAAACCTTGGAAGCCCGAGCGACTCAAAGCAGTTGTTGAGCAAGCAGCTGATATATATCGAGTCGTGAAAAAACGCACACAAGAGTTGAGTCGCGCCTTGCGCAGAGAATCTTTATTTAATGCAGTCACAACAGCTATTCGAGAGTCTCTGGACTACAACAGTATGCTACAAAGAATTGTCGCAACAGTGGGACAGACTTTTGAAGCCAGTTATTGCGTGCTCAGACCTGTGGAGGGCGATCGCCTAACACCAGATCAGTTCTGCTACCAAGATCCAAAATTCCCAGATTCGAGTTGTGATTTAGGCCTAAATCTTTTGATTCGCGAAGTTCTTGAAACCCGTCAATCACAAAAAGTCCTAAGCATACATGATGAGAAAGCTTGTCAGAAATTGGTTGTGCCTCTAACATGGCAGCAAAATGTGCTTGCTGTTCTTGCTCTCAAGCAGCATCACCACGCTCGTTCTTGGCAACAAGAAGATATCGATCTCATAACAGGTGTTGCTGAACAAGCAGCTCTTGCGCTCTCTCAAGCAAAACTTTACCAACGTCTTCATCACAAGCAAGAGCAAATCCGCGCTGAGTTGGAAGTAGCTCGCCAAATTCAAAACAACCTACTCCGTCAAACGATGCCGGACATCAAGGGTGTGAGGGTACAAGCCTGTTGCTACCCTGCTCGTGAAGTGGGAGGCGATTTTTTTGAAGTGTTTGTCCATCCTAAAGGAGACTTGTGGTTGGCTGTGGGAGACGTTTCTGGTAAGGGTGTCCCAGCGGCTTTGTTCATGGCTAGTGCTATCTCAGTGTTGCGCCGAGAGTTGTCTCAGGAATCACCGCCTCTACCAAATGTGGTTATGCAAAATCTCAACCATACTCTCAGCGATGATTTGATTAGCAACAATTGTTTTATCACCGTCGTCTTAGCTCGCTATACTCCCAATACCAGGGAACTAGTTTATGCTAACGCAGGACATATATATCCCTTGGTTTGGTCATACCGAGAGACTGTAGAAACAAAACCCAAATATCTCAAGGTACGTAGCGTTCCTCTGGGTATCTTGCCTGTATGGCAGGTCATGTCTAGTCAGTTGATTCTTGCTCCCGGAGATATCCTGCTGCTAGCTAGTGATGGTGTTACTGAAGCAGAAGTATTAAATACTAAAGATTTTGGTGCACAATTCGTCGATAGCGCCCAGCGAGTCAACCGTTCTATGCTGAATCAAGAGGGTCTGTGGCAACTGCTTAAGATAGAAGCTCAACCACTTCATCTTAACCACTTACTAGCGCGTATTCAAGCAGACAACCGAGTCCAAGAAGATGACCAAACTATACTTTCGCTGGAGGTTTTGTAAGTGATGAAAAGCGAGCTTCATGTACCAAGTGACTTAAAGTTTTTAACCATCGTAGAAAACTGGTTGGTCGGTTGCTTGGAAGTTCAGTTTAAAGGTTCAGTTGATTGGTCAAAGCAATCAAGTCGCTTGCGCTTAGTTTTGGTGGAAGCCTACTCTAATGTGGTACGTCATGCCCATAAAGATCAACCACTATTACCAGTTCTCATTCGTTTAGAATTGAAAGACCAGGAAATTGCATTGGAAGTTTGGGATCATGGCAAAGGCTTCGATTTATCTGATTATTCGCCCCCAAATCCTACTGATCAACAAGAAGGTGGCTACGGTTGGCTAATCATGCATCGTCTGATGGACAACGTGGAGTACCAGCTACAGGTTGAAGGTGGTAACTGTTTGAAGCTAGAAGTCACCTTGCCGAAAATTACTACTACGGCATAAAAAATAACTGCTCTAGCTCTGCCACAAAAGATGAGTGTGCCGATTACCACCAAAGTCAGGGCTTAACAATAACGCTCTCCTTGCATTAGCATAGACCAAGCCATTTAAAATCCTAAATTCAGAAATATTTAACAATAATTATAATTTTTGCTACCTTTATCTTGTGTAGGGGTCTGGGGGAGCTATAAGACCCACGCCATACACGAAGTGTATGGCGTTGGGATACATGGACTCTCATTAGTACCGTCTGCCCGACGGGAACCTAAACAGCCTGTGCAGTCGAGCTACCGGGGGCTAATGAAGGTCAGTCTAGGCAAGTGGCGAAAGCTTGAAAGAAAGTAACCAGGAAATCCAAGGTGTAAATCTTGGAAGCCCTCACCATCATCAAAGATTATGGTGAGGGAGGATGTCACGTGCTTACTCATCGCCTCAAATTGAGTAATTCTTTGGGAGAGGCTAAAAGTTTTATTCTCGTATAAAGGATTTCTTTTTGTTGATTGAGGATAAATATCCACAAGACATTAACACCACACCAAGAAGTTTGTGCTTTGCCTGTCACCTGAAATTGAATTTGCTCCTCCTCTAAAGTCTCGACGACACCTTCACGGGGGTAAGCTTTCACGTTTTGAGCCTCTTGTTGTAAATATCGAGTAATAGCATCTCGTCCCACAATCCCAGATTCAAATGGAGGATGCATAACACCATCTTCTGCAAACAAAGCAGCTGTTTCCTCAAATTTTCCTGCATTCAAAGTTTGAAAGTAATCCAGCAGAGTTGGTTCTGTAATTCCCGAAATCTGGAATTTTTCCTCTACTTTTGTGGGTGTAGATTCATTATCTGTCATAAATTTACCTGTATGACGATAGCTAACAATTCATTCATTGAAATACAAAAGCAACCAGACTCGAAAGCTACTTTTGAGGTATATTTTCTAGGCGAGCACAAATCATCTAGCGTGTTAGTAGACCAACGCCCATGTAAGTCACAACTTTGACTCAATAGTGTAGAATAGGAAAACTATGCTATAGGGCAAATAAAAAAAAGTAAATGAATAAATCCCCCCGAACAAATAGCAGTGAGGTGAAAAAAAAAGCCCTAGAGTTGGGATTCCAAAAGGTTGGAATTGCTGCGATAGATGGAGAGAATACAACACACGAGACCCAAAAATTGCAAACTTGGATAGGGTTGGGTTATCACGCTGATATGGAATGGATGACAAATCCTAAGCGCCAAGATATTCGTAAGGTTATGCCAGAGGTGCGAACGATCATTAGTGTCGCCCTCAACTACTACACAGATCATCAACGTCCTGGAACAAGGGAATACGCAAAAATTTCTCGGTATGCTTGGGGACGAGACTATCATAAAGTCATGCACAAAAAACTTAAGGCAATGACAACCTGGCTGCAAGGACTTGATGAAGGAATTCAAGCACGATACTATGCAGACACAGGTCCAGTACAAGATAAAGTCTGGGCACAAAAAGCTGGACTTGGTTGGATTGCAAAGAACGGAAACGTGATAACCCAGGAGTATGGCTCTTGGGTCTTTTTAGGGGAAGTGCTGACGAATTTGGAGTTGGAGAGCGATCGCCCACATACAGAACACTGTGGTACTTGTACTCGTTGTATTGACGCTTGTCCAACGGGTGCTATTACTCAACCGTTTGTCGTCGATGCGAATCGCTGCATTGCTTACCATACGATTGAAAATCGCAATGAAACATTGCCCCAAACAATAACATCCCACTTACAAGGCTGGGTTGCTGGTTGTGATATTTGCCAAGAAGTTTGCCCTTGGAATCAGCGTTTTGCTAAACAAACAGATGTTGCAGAGTTTGAACCGTATCCTGGGAATCTTGCGCCCAAGCTGGTAGAATTAGCCCAAATCTCAGATCAAGAGTGGGATAGACAATTTTCGGCATCAGCGTTGCGACGGATTAAGCCAGATATGTTGCGACGGAATGCCCGTGCTAATTTAGACGCATTCTCACAGGCGAAAGAATGACCCAGAAAGTAATTATTTTTGATTTTGATGGCACAATTGCTGATACAGTAGATGCTTTGGTAAGTATTGCCAATCGTTTAGCTGGAGAGTTTGGATATATACCAATTACCCAAGACGAGCTTAGCCTTTTGAGAAACTTAAGCTCTAGGGAAATCATTAAATACTCAGGAATTTCAATTTTAAAAATACCTTTTTTGGTCAAAAAAGTAAAAACTGAGTTAAAAACTAAAATTAAAGAATTAGAACCAATTTCAGGAATTAAAGAAGCTTTAGTTGCTCTTAACAATGAAGGTTATAGGCTAGGAATTATCACCTCTAATTCTCTAGAAAATGTGACAGCTTTTATTAAGGTTAATGATTTAGATAACTTATTTGAGTTTATCTCTTCAGGAGTGACAATTTTCGGCAAAACAACAATAATTAATAATGTATTAAAGCAAAAACAGATTAAACCTCAAGAAGTTATCTATGTAGGAGATGAAACCAGAGACATTGAAGCATCAAAGAAAGCAAATATTAAGGTGATTGCAGTGACTTGGGGGTTCAACTCAGAAGAAGTATTAGCAAAACAAAATCCAGATTTTATAATTCATCACCCAAGTCAACTGTTAGAGGTGATAAATTGCATTAATTTTTAGTTGAATTGTAAACTGACTGCTTAATAGAAACTATTATTTATATTACAAATTCGGGAGGTAGCAATCCTCCCGAATATTTTCCCATATGATCAATGAGAAAAGAGTAAAATAACGCTGAATACAGATTGAATACTTATCTTAGTTGATGTTGTTATCAAATCCAGCCAATATTACTTTTATTGACCCTTTTCCTTGACTTTTTCTACCAAATCATCACTAACGTTGGCTACAGCTTCAGTTTTAGAACCACCAACATCTTTTGCCATATCTATGTAATCACCAGGATTACTAGTTTCCTTGGCTTGTGTTTTTGTCTATTCCGATTCACCCACTTCCTGCTTAGGTGCGGTCGCCTCTTCAGCCGCTTTGGCACCTTCACCTGTGCGATCAACTCCACTGACGCTCAATTGCTGTGCAGCTTGATAATCTTCTTCTATATCCACGCCTGGTGCTTTTTCTTCACCACTAGCGATGTTTTCAGCGGCTAATTGTGCATCCTGGGTAGGAGCTTCTGATGGATTGGGCTTCACTTCGTCAGGCATGACTAACTCCTGCAAGTTTTTCTTTATCAATCTGGTATTGTATCAAGAGTAACTCTTCCATTCTTGGCATCTGTGGATAGATTTTTACCTCTATTAAAAGGTAGATAAAAGTCTATTTTTGCATTTTTTAAAACTCTTTCTCTTGGTGGTCGATATTAATGATCAAACTCTGATAGGCCTAAGTTTGGTATGTAAAATAACCTTAAAGAGAAATTACAGCACATTGCAAGTAAATGAAGTACAACACATAGAGCTATAGCCATAGTCATCTTCATTAGGACGCTGCTTGCTTGAGAACGACTTGGATTGCCGAAGCGTCAATGATCCAAGTGAAGTAATAAATATCCTTTATACTCTACGTCCTAACTTGACTGGCTATGGCTATATCAAAAAAAGGCGATAAGCCGATAGCGTTGCAAGAGCGTCCCTCTTAGGGACTAGCGTGACGTTAGTCATAGGCTTGACGCTCCGCGTATCGCGATTGCACATAAGCTCAATGTTATTGCATCAATGGAGTAGTATTCACAAGCTAAGACACCGCCAAATGACCCAGATCAGATGGACTCAGGTGAGAGTGTACAACATCACCGTCACGAAACCAAACAACACGCTGTGTTTGACGAGCAACTTCGGGTTCATGGGTTACCATCACAACAGTGATACCACTGGCATTGAGTTCACCAAAGATATCCAATACTTCTTGGGTTGTGCGCGAGTCGAGTGCGCCTGTCGGTTCATCGGCAAGCAGTAAGACTGGACGGTTTACAATGGCACGAGCTATAGCCACCCGTTGCTGCTGTCCACCAGACAGTTGAGTTGGTTTATTATTGAGACGCTTTTCTAAGCCTACTCGCTTGAGAGCTTCTGCGGCTCTATCACGTCGTTCCTTACCGTTCACACCAGCGTAGATCATCGGCAGCATTACATTTTCTAAAGCGCTCAGCTGAGGTAAAAGGTGAAATTGTTGAAATACAAATCCCAGTTTTTTGTTACGAATTTCTGCCAACTCTGTATCTTTCATTTCGGCGACATCAAGCTTATCCAGGTAATAATGTCCCGAACTGGGGCGATCCAAGCAACCAATGATATTCATTGCCGTGGATTTACCAGAACCAGATGGTCCCATGATTGAACAGTATTCACCCTCCTCTATAGTCAGATTAACACCGTTGAGTGCTCGCACTTCAGCTTCGCCACTACCGTAAACTTTAAAAACATTTTCTAAACGAATAATCACTGGTTGATTTCCCGGATTGGGAACGCGGGAGTCAGTCAGTGATAAAGTATTTGGCATATAAATTTTTAACCGAATTTAACCTAACCCACTATCAGTTTACCTAATAGGGCAATGCTGCTTTAGTCACCTGCTCAGTTTTAAATTCTTTTAACAAAAAGAACTCAGCAACTCCTGAGTCAGAAGTCAGAATGAACTTCTGTACGACTGGGTAACTCGTCTTGGGGTTTAAATAACGACAGTTAACGGGGGTGTCTACAATTGGTTAGCTGCCTTCCCTTTCCAATTGATTCTGAGTTCTGCGTTCTGACAACTGAGTTCTTCTTCAAGCACTTCTTAACGCTACAATTGGATCGAGTTGAGCCGCACGACGTGCAGGTACAACACCAAAGAATAAACCAATACCACCAGAAACACCAACTGCAAGGGCAATTGCTACAGGAGAAATTCCTGCTTTTAGTGGAGTCAAGGCTGATACTACCATAATGCCGCTCACACCAATCGCAGTGCCAATTAACCCACCTGCTGCTGAGAGAATGATCGCTTCTATGATGAACTGTGACAGAACATCCTGCTGAGTTGCACCAATAGCTTTACGTAAACCAATTTCTTGAGTGCGTTCAGTAACGGAGACGAGCATAATATTCATGATGCCGATACCGCCGACAAATAGGGAGATACCAGCTACAGCAGCCAGCATAATTGTCAAAGCACCTGTGATTTGACCAAGAGTTTGCAAAGCATCCTTCTGAGTGCGAATGGTAAAATCATCTTCGCTGATAATTTTGTGCCGCAGGCGTAGCAAATTGGTAACTTGAAATTCTGCCGCATCAACACTGTTGCTATCACGAGCAGAGGCAACTATGTAATCTAACGCAATCCCATAGGGAGAATTCCGTCCGACAAGTCGATTTGCTGAGGTTGTGATTGGTACTAATGCTGCTTCGTCATAATCAGCTCCCAAGCTTGAGCCTTTAGCTTCTAGGACACCAATAACTTGAAAGCTAGCATTTTTGATTCGCAACTGCTGACCGATGGGGTTAGTAGTACCAAATAATCTTTCTGCTAAATTGGCACCTAGTACAACAACTTGATTATTGCGCTTTATATCAATGTCGGTAAAAAACCGACCTTTGGCAGTATCAAAGTCGCGTACTTTGGGAAAGCTGGAAGTTGTGCCAATGATATTGACATTGGTATTTCTGTTACGGTAATTGGCTACATATCTGCCATTTAACTCCGGCGCGACTCCTGCTACTGTTGGCACTTGAGAGGCGATCGCCTGCGCATCTTCCAGCACTAGATTTTTCGACACTTTCCTGCTGATACGCTGAGTTTCACGATTACCAGGAATGACAAACAAGATATTTGGTCCCAGGGACTGCAATTCCTTGTTGACAAACTTTTGCCCTCCTTCACCAACCCCAATCATGGCAATCACTGAGGCATTCCCGATCACAATACCCAGCATCGTCAGGGCGCTACGTAACTTATTCGACACCAGGGTTTTCCCTGCCATCTTCATACTTTCTAGGATGTTCATTTCTTTTCCTGTTCCTGCTTTTTCTGAATCATGTAATCTGCAGGTGGGTTGAGAAAGATGCGATCGCCCCCTTTTACTCCTTCTAAAATCTGAGTTTGGTCTTTGATTTGTGCTCCGATTGTGACAGGACGAAACTGGGGTTTATTCTTTGCATCTGGCACTAAGACACCTGTGTTACCCTTTTCAGTGACAATTGCTACAGTTGGCACGAGTAAGGCATCTTGTACTTTATCACCTAAAAAGGTCATGTTCACGTTCAAGCCAGAACGCAATTTGTCTCGTCCTGTATCAATTGCCACCCGGATCTGGAACAATGTGACACCTTCTTCCTTGACTGCTTCAGGAGCAATCAAGCGCACATGACCTTTAAATACTTGATCAGGATAGGCATCGGCGACAATTTCTACCTGCTGCCCCTGCTTAATTCTACCTATATCAGCTTCTGGGACACTCGCCAGAACTTCTAAGCCGCGTGCGACAGCAACAACAGAACTAGAAGTTGCCGATGCACTTGAGGAAGCGGAAGTTGTTGGTGTGACGTACGCACCAACATTGGCGTACTTCTGGGTGACAATTCCGGAAAAGGGAGCGCGGATAATCGTATTGTCTAAATTTACTTGCTCTGTTTTTAACTTAGCTTGAGCAGCTCCAACAGCTGCTTTACGTTGGGCAATTTCCTCAGGACGGGAACCTGCTTGTGATAATTGCAAAGCTGCTCGTGATTCAGCAACTGTTGCTTCTTTTTGAGAAACTTCTTCAGAACGAGTGCCAATTTGTTGTAGAGATAGGCGTTTTTCCGCTTCTAGCAAACTCGCCTTAGCAGCATTATCTTCACTTATGGCTTGGTCAAGCAATTGTTTTTTCTCAGCTCCCTGCTGGTAGAGAGATTGGTAACGCTTGAGTTGTTCGGTTGTATATTTAGCCTTTGCTTGAGCGGCATCTACTTGAGCTTGTGCCTGGGCAATTTCTTGAGGACGATTTCCTGCACGCGCTTGAGCCAGTTGTGCCTCTGCTTGTGCTAAACGTGCTTTTGCTTGATCAATTTCTTGAGGACGATTCCCAGCAACGACTTGATCCAACTGTGCTTGGTTCTGTGCTAAGTTTGCACGAGCCTCAGCGATTCGTGCTTGAATATCTGCACTGTCCATCTTGGCAATAATTTGCCCTTGGGTAACCTTGTCGCCTTGTTCAACATACAACTGTACCAGAGTTCCAGAGTTTTTCGGGCTGATATTCACGCTTTGAACAGGCTGCACTATACCACTAGCAGAAATTCGCACAGTCACATCTTTGGCTTCTACTGGGACAGTCAGTGCAGTTATGTCTTGTTTGCTTGTCCCCCGATTGACAACTGTGTATGTTGTGGTTGCACCAATCACCAATACTCCAGCTGCTACTAAACCAATCAACCAGCGTGCTGGGTGCTTAACTTTTTTATCAATTACAGGAGTTTCTAAGTATGTAGTCATAATAGATTGTCATGATAATAGCTTGATATCAGCGTCTTTAAGTGTAAGACCAAAACGAATAATTTAGAGTTTTTACAATTTTTAGAAGGCTTTTGAAAATAAAGTTATTAATAAATCAATGACTATGTAAACATCTAAAATATACAGTAGCTTAATATATCTTCATCTTATTGGTCAATGCTTCGTTATGACTTCACCTGAATGGGTGACTTTTACAGTTATTATGAACACTATAAATTTTGCGTCAATTGCCATTTTTTGGAAGAATGATAGTTCTACAGCCAGACAAAAAGGGGGAAAACACAGTCGCACCTGATCTTTAATATTCTGACTTTAGTTGTCTAAATCATTAGCTTGTCGTTGAAAATTTAACTCGGGTACTGGTATAGCATGATATTGTTTAAGCGATACGCATGATTGCGTCTGCGCTCCACGGAATCGCTTTTTGACAACAAGCGATCTGCCGCTATGCTGCAGCGTTTGCGCAGCGCCAAAGTCTGCCGGGGGGATACTCCCCCCGGCGAGCTTTGCCCCTTAGGGGCTAGCTATCGCCACGGTTGTCATCCACAATAGCTGCGACTCTATTACAAAACAGCGGCGGCAAAGCACATTCAGTGATGGGGATAGGGTAAAAGCCGCCCCGCCAGAGTCCAGTGTCAATGCCCGGACAGGGAAAAGATTAAAAGGGAAAGGGGAAAGGGAACCTCAGAACTAAACTTAGGGGTGACGCCTTACCCAACCCTAAAGAATTTTCTTCTCCCCGACACTCCCACACTCTTACACCCTTACATCCATACCCCCCTAGTTTTTGTCAGAGAATACGCTTGTACTCTTGTTTGTAAAAGTTTGCTGTCGTCAACAGTGGAAATCGTTTAAGCTAACGGAAAGATTCTTTCATTCTTGGCAAAAAGGCGGTAGTGTGCCTAAACGGATTGGTTTGATTTCTCTTTTGGTTGTTTGTTGTGGTTTGTCCATACCTCAACCTACCAATGCACAAGCATTAGTACCTCATACACTGCAACTTGATGCGGCGAAGTTGGAGCAGCAGGGTTTAGGTTTGGCAAAGGAAGCAGCACAACTCGCGCAGTTTCAACAGTTTGAACTCGCTCTACCAAGAGCTCGCTTAGCATCACAACTGGCTCCTAAGAACGATAAAGTGTGGTTTCTCTTAGGTGGGTTGTATTTGCAAAGTAAAAAATTGGATGATAGTATTAACGCTCTGAAAAAAGCACAATCTCTCAATCCAAAAAATGGCGACGTTCAGTTTGCTTTGGGTTCGGCTTACTTTCAGCAGCAAAAGTACCAAGTAGCTGCGAGTTACTACCAGCAGGGTTTGAACTTAAAGCCCAATGATCCAGAGGGATTGTTTGATTTGGGCAATGCTTACTACATGCAGAATAAACTTCCAGACGCCCTCATCCAATATAAAAAAGCTGTTTCCTTTAACAAAAAATTCTGGCCCGCCATTAACAATGTTGGATTAATTTTGTATGAACAGGGTGATATCCAGGGCGCAATTAAGCAATGGCAAGACGCTGTTGGGATGGAGAAACAAGCCGCAGAACCCTTATTAGCATTGGCAGTAGCTTTATATGCCAAAGGCGATCAAAGACAAGCCCTAGCTATGGGACAAGCTGCAGTCCGCATTGATGAACGCTATGCTGATTTAGATTTTCTTAAACAAAATCTTTGGGGCACACGCTTGCTGTCTGATACGAAAAAATTCTTAGAATTACCTGGCATTCAAGCTGCTCTCCAGCAACGTGAAGAACCTTCAAATTCGACCACCAGGCAACGAATGACCCCTCAGTAAAGAAGGAGGGAAGGAGGGAAGGAGGGAAGGAAGAAAGCAGGGAAGAATATTTTCCCACACTTGTTCAGTTCCACACTCTCATACTCCCACACTCCCTCACTCTCCCCATGGCTACTTGCTGAAAATCTCATCTAATAGTACATATATATTATTCTATCAATGAAGCAGTAGCTCAATCGCAATCTATGTGTTGAGCTACTGTTCGAGGTATGTTCTTAAGAAAAGGACACTACTATGGAAATGTGCTAAATGCAGTTTACCGTGGGGAAAATATTCTTTTATGCCCCAAATGGTGTGTTCAGTTGTTCTGTTGAGGTAGCAGTGCCAAGATCTGGTCAACAAACTGTTGGTGGTCCACAATCGGCTTAGATATGTAGCCATCAGCACCACTTTGTTTGAGAAAGTTCTCGCGATCGCCTTCCATAGCGTGTGCTGTTACCAAAATAATAGGTAAAATAGCTGTTTGCGGATCGGATTTTAGCATTTGTGTAATTTTGATACCATCAACAGACTTACCTTGGTAAACACTTCTTGACAGAGAAACATCCATCAAGATAATGTCAACTTCTCCCGATTGGGCAATTTTGATAACTTCTTCTACATTTTCAGTATGTTTCACCTGCAAGCCACCTCGCTTAGTCAAGATTTTGGAAAAAACGCGAGCATTAATCAGATCATCTTCGACAATCAAAACAGTTTTCATGAGAATTTGACTTTTGTTTGTGCATCTTAACTAAAAGCACACAGGCTAGTGAACAGGACAATACCATCTAATTAAAACTTTGTGTGCTTTCTTTGAAATAATCAATATAAATCTTTGTCAACAAGGATAATACTACTGCTTTCTATCCTGTGACTATCAAGATTGTGTAATGAAGAGTATTTCATCCGTGATGCTGTGGTTGCTGCAGTCTTCGTTAACGGCAAATTCTGTGTAGTGGAAATTTAGGAAAAAAACTCATGGCAAAACAGTTAAACCTTCTCTGTGAGGGACAGGTCATTACCACAGCCTTGCATACCGAGATGCAACGGTCTTATCTCGAATATGCCATGAGTGTCATTGTTGGGCGAGCGTTACCAGATGTGCGAGATGGCTTAAAGCCAGTTCACCGACGCATTTTGTATGCCATGCACGAATTAGGGCTGACGCCGGATCGACCCTATCGTAAGTGCGCGCGTGTGGTGGGAGACGTGTTAGGTAAGTATCACCCTCACGGTGACCAAGCAGTTTATGATGCCTTAGTCAGGCTGGTACAGGACTTTTCCAGTCGCTATCCTTTACTAGCAGGACATGGTAATTTCGGGAGTGTGGATAATGACCCGCCTGCGGCGATGCGTTATACAGAAACGCGTCTTTCACCTATCAGCCACGAGGGAATGCTGACGGAAATTGGTGAAGAAACGGTGGATTTTATCGGTAACTTCGATAATTCCCAACAAGAACCAACCGTATTACCAGCACAGTTACCATTTCTCTTGCTCAATGGCAGTTCTGGTATTGCTGTGGGGATGGCGACGAATATTCCACCGCATAACTCAGGGGAAGTGATAGATGGGTTGATAGCATTAATCGATAACCCCGATTTAAGTAATGAAAAATTATTTGAGATCATTCCTGGACCAGATTTTCCCACTGGTGGTGAAATTGTAGGTAACGCTGGAATAAAAGAAGCGTACACCACAAGTCGAGGCAGTATTGTGCTGCGGGGAATTGCCCAAATTGAGGAAGTTGCGCAAAGTAAGGGAAACAAACGGCGGACAGCAATTGTGGTTACAGAATTGCCTTATCAGGTGAATAAGGCTGGTTGGATTGAGAAAGTCGCGGACTTAGTAAATCAAGGTCGGCTTCAAGGAATTGCAGATCTTCGCGATGAAAGCGATCGCCAGGGAATGCGCGTCGTGATTGAACTCAAACGCGATACCAATCCTCAAGAAGTTCTCCAGAATTTGTATCACCAAACCGCCTTGCAAAGCAACTTTGGGGCGATTCTCCTCGCCTTGGTGGATGGACAACCGCGTCAGTTGAGCTTGCGTCAACTGTTGCAGGAGTTTTTAAGTTTTCGGGAGCAAACACTGAACCGTCGCTACTCTCATGAATTGGATAAGGCTCAAACTCGGCTGCATTTGGTTGAAGGTTTACTCAAAGCACTATCTCACGTAGATGAGGTTGTAGAGATTTTACGAAGTGCTGCTGATGGGACTACAGCAAAAATGAGCTTGCAAAACCGACTGGATTTGAGTGAGGTGCAAGCGGATGCAATTTTGGCTATGCCATTGCGACGTTTAACGAATTTAGAACAGCAAAACTTACACAAGGAGTATGAGCAACTCAATGAGCAAATTCAGTTGTTGCGCACGTTGCTGGACGATAGACGAGAATTATTGAAGTCACTCAAAAAAGATTTGCGATCGCTCAAGCGCAAATACAATGATGATCGTCGGACTAGGATAGCACAGGAGCATACCAGCAGGGGAGATCTTGAAAACAAGAGCACCAGAGCACAGGAGGATATAGAAAATACAAAATCCAAACTTGAAAATCCTAAACTGGAAGCACCGTCAGAACAAGTCGTATTAGAGTTTACGCACAGGGGATATGTACGTCGCTCTCAACCTTCACCCCGAAAGGCGAGAACTGACAACGGTACATCCGATAATGATATCGTGCTCAAAAGTGTGTTAACTGACACAACAAAAGACTTGCTGGTACTCACCAGTGGGGGTAAGGTTTACCCAGTGAATGTAGCGGATATCCCTCCCAGCAGTGGACGTTCTGCACGGGGAACACCATTGATTACCTTGCTCTCAAATTCTGCTCAGCAGGACGCTCAAGAAGGTGTGATTAACCGCTTTGTATTACCAGATGATCCAGAAAATAGTGAGATTGTTCTTTTGACTAAGCAAGGAAGAATCAAGCGTTTGTCCTTGACAGAATTGACTAACCTCACTCGTCGTGGAATAACTATCTTGAAACTCAAAGACGACGATGAATTGTTATCCACTTCACTCACCACTGGAAGGGAACATTTGGTTTTAGCAAGTTCGGGTGGGCGAGTCTTGAAGTTTGAGGTTAATGAGAATCAATTCCCGATTATGGGTCGCGCTGCGATGGGTCTGCAAGGTTTACGCGTGCGCCAGCAAGAAGAAATGGTTGGTTGTGTGACTTCAAACACAAAGGAAAACCTGTTACTGGTAACTCAACTGGGATACGCTAAGCGCATTCCTGTAAGTGGTTTGCGGGCGGCGAATCGGGGTGATATCGGAACTCAAACCTTTAAATTCAGCAACAAGACTGACATTTTAGCAGGAATTGTACGAGCGATCGCAGGTGCTGAGGTGGCTGTAGTTACCAATCACCAACGGCTGGTACGCCTTGGAGTGGAAACAGTTCCAATCTTGGGTAAAGATAGCCCTGGTGAAAGTATTCTTCAACTTAGTCGTGAAGAAAAAATCATTTCTGTGATTGAACTACACTCGTAATGCTCAGTCTACAACTCTGGTCTAGGGATACTATGCTGATCATTGCTGGGTAATTGCTAGGCAGTGCCCATCCCAATACCGTTCGGTTAAGAAATTTACTCGTTGATGCAGGCTGGGGCAGCTGGGGGAGTCAAGAGGCAGGGGGCAAAGAACTAATTGTCCAATAATTCTTTCCTCCCCTGCAACCCAAGCGCTTATCCGAACTATATTGGTGCCCACTCTACAAATACTTTCACTTAACCGTAAGTACTAGCGTAAGTTAAGCTGTGCTCGCTTAGCCTCAGTTACGGAGTCGCGCTATAAAACAAGTAGTCAGAAGTGTAATTGACTCGCTTTTGGGTGCCTACACTCTTGTTTTGACATCCTTGAACGGGGGGTTTGCCACCCACAGTATTCACCCGTTGGATGTATGTTGTCTTACTTAATATGCCATTACCCTGCTGAGATTTGGCTTGAAGCAGTAACCAAGGAATTGCATTGGGGTTGGGTGAATCAAAGATTGCTTTGACCTGACCTACGACTTTACTACCATCCTTTGCCTCCCAAGTAGGACCTGCGTAGTGCTTGATATTGTTCTTACCTTGTGCGTCAAACAGTTTAGCCTCGGGTGCTACAAACGTCCACTCAAATTGGTTGGGGTTACCGGATTTCGCTTTGCATTGATAAATTTGTACTCCTGTAGCCCTCTCCCCAAACTGTAATACTTGATTTGGCGGTACCTTTAAGTTGTTAGGAAGCTGAGGCGGCGCAATTGTCCTCTGTTGTGGCGTTTGAGCCACACTAACCTGTGCAATCAGTAATGGAAGTAGTAGGAAGCATATCTGTTTGCACTTCATTTTTAGTTTCATCATACCTCTTCAAAAAAGGGAAATACCAATTACCTTGAAGAGATTTACTTCACAGAAAGTAAAAAATAAATCGAAAAATTGCAATAAATTTATGGCAAATGTGACACAACTTCTCAAAAATTGTTATATTAGTTTACATAAGGTAACAAACCTTAAATAATTTAGTTTGGAGTGCCAGTTATGACTAACGCAACAAAAACCACTACCCCTGTAATTGATGACCGTAATTCTTGGCGTTGGGGTTTCACACCTCAAGCAGAAGTTTGGAACGGTCGCTTGGCGATGATTGGCTTTTTAGCAGCTGCTCTTATTGAGCTATTCTCTGGTCAAGGTTTCCTACACTTCTGGGGCATTCTGTAACTTTTCAGGTTACAGACCGCCTCGCAATAAATAAATATATACATACATAAACAAAGAACCTGGAAGTATTAATACTTCCAGGTTTTTCGCAAGCAGAATTAGCCTGTCTTCGGGTTAGTCTCAAAACAGCATTAGTTTGACAGGTATTTGTTTTTTCTCAATCATGAGTCATTTGTCTAAAATCAATGACTCATGACATAATGACTAATAACTAACGGATGTACTCTTTTAAAACGCTGTTACGATTTGGGTGACGTAACTTGCGTAGCGCTTTTGCCTCAATTTGACGAATTCGCTCACGAGTCACATTGAAAATTTGTCCAATTTCTTCTAAAGTCTTCATACGACCGTCATCTAAGCCATAACGCAATCTGAGAACATCTCTTTCACGGGGGCTAAGACTGTCGAGGACTTTTTCCAGGTCTTCTCGCAGCAGGTTTTTAGAAACTTGGTCTTCTGGTGTTTCACCATCAGACTCAATAAAATCGCCAAGTCGAGAATCTTCTTCTTTACCAATGGGCGTTTCTAGTGAAATAGGCAATTGTGCGGATTTAGCAATAAACCGCAGTTTCTCAATTGTCATTTCCATTCTCGTAGCAATTTCTTCTTCCGTGGGTTTGCGACCCATTTCTTGAGAAAGCAGCTTGGTTGTTTTCTTGATGCGGGAAATCGTTTCGTAGAGGTGAACCGGAAGGCGGATAGTACGGGATTGATCGGCGATCGCACGGGTTATCGCCTGACGAATCCACCATGTGGCGTATGTAGAAAACTTATATCCTTTCTCGTGGTCAAACTTTTCTGCCGCGCGAATCAAACCAAGACTACCTTCTTGAATCAAGTCTTGGAAAGACAAGCCTCGATTCATATACTTCTTAGCAATTGAAACGACAAGACGCAGGTTTGATTGCACCATCTTATCTTTCGCTCTACGACCAATATGTAGCCGATAACGAAATTGTGGCATGGGTATGTGTACTGCTTCTGCCCACTCGCTGTCGTAAGGCTCACGAGCTAACTGTAGCGAAAGTTTTTCCCGCGCGCGCTCTAATTCCAGTAAATCGGCAATCTTGCGTGCCAATTCAATTTCTTCGTCTGCACGCAACAAGCGAATCCGACCTATTTCTTGCAAGTAAAGCCTGATCGAATCTTCGGTGTAATGCTTTTTCTTGCTTTGAGATCGACGACGCCCCTTAGCGGCTTTTCCAGACTTTAAGTCGTCCTCATCAGACTGAGGCTCTAAAAATTCATCGAGTTCGCCTTCATCGCCCGTCAGCAAGTCCTCTTCGTCGTCAATTAAGAGTTCTTCTAACTCAATCTCAGGCTGATTCATTATTTCCAGATCATCAGGCTGATATATATTTTCGAGTACGTTGTTAGCCTGGTTCATGCCGCGTTCCTCATGCTCCTTGCAGAATCAATTACTTAAGATGTGCTTACTACTCTTAAGGTGAACTATTTCCCAACACAAAAGAGGGCTTTTGGCAACTTTGCCTAAGATAAATTTAGAATTTACTACACCTTCACGACAGAGTTACTCCTGGAGAGAAAGTCTGGTTGAAGGTAAATTCTTATCTTTAGTCAACGCCATGTGTGTTGCCGAGCAACATCACCTTTTACTAATTAGTCTAAATAAAGACTTTGGACTACTAAAAACAATTACCACTCCATACAAATGAATATGACTGTTGGGAGATTCTTTTGTAAAGACTGTTCCGATTGTAGCCTGTTTCACAGAAATTGAACTGTTTTTGTGTCCTAATCATGAAACTATTGAACAATCTAAATACTGTTCTATCAAAAGTAAGACATTGATAAAGACACCATACTTTTGTATTTTCTCCAAAACTTTTTGGAATTGCAGGGGTACTTTCATTTCAATTTCGTGTCAATACACCTGGTTCATATCTCGATCAATCTATTACTTAGAACATTCTTTACTCAGAAAAAGCATACTTTTTAGCAAATGAAATCAGAAAAGATGCTTACAGCCATTTTTACATTTCCTTTACAAGCTACTGAGTGGAGTTAAGTTAGCCAAGCGACAAGCATGTCATACACAACCTGTCTAAGGTGGCTTTGTGTTTTCTTCCATTAGGCGTACTGTAGGCACCATGAATACAACAAATAGAGTAACTGTGGTGTTTTTGGTGGTCACTTAACTTTGTTCTGCCAATCACTTTAACTCAGGAGTTAAGACTTTGGCAGCATCAGTTAGCTCGAAAAGGAATGTGGACTGAGCCAATCCGCTCTTAATCACACGTTAACGCACTGTTGAAACTTCAACCTTATGAATCTTGACAAACTCTTCTTATTGTATACAAGGATAATTTTAATCAATTAAAAAAGGATTTGACAGTTAAGACTATCGATAATAACCTATTTCATGCCCAATTTCATAAGACGGGTACGAAATATACCATAGCCTGCTATCAAGTACATTAAGAAACATTTATCACCAGACTACCGTACAGATGAGCATGAATTGTTGGATAACTCTAGTTAATGGTACTAATCCCTTTTTGGTTAACTTAGAGGTCTCCAAATGTGGGAAAAAAGTAGACAGCGGCTTAAGAGAAGGCTAATAATTTAAACTATATTCTGGTTGCTCGTTTTAAGAATAGATTGCTCTAACCAGTACTTCAAGTTAACAACATATAGACAGATATGCAGAGTATAGAGTCACGATAGTATGTTATTTTTGATACTCTTCCAAAGAAAATGAAAGATTATTTAAGTGGTTTTTCATAAATAATTTTTATATGTGTTAGGAGTAACCTTAAATATCTTATATCTTAAGTCGGTAGTCGGTACTTTTTGGTCATGATCCGTTCTAACTAACGTGTCCTCTGAACATAGGCAAACCTGTGAGGGCGGGTTTGCCAGTGACAGTTCACTGATTTAATTAGAGCCAAGACTTGCTGGAAATTTTGGAGGTAGAATAACCTTGTCTACTATGTGAACTACGCCGTTACTAGCTGGAATATCTGCTTGAATGACTTTAGCACCGTTTACGATAACTGTACTGGTCGTAGTGTCAACCAATACTATCACAGGAGAACCTTCAACTGTTTTAACTTGTCCAGACGTCAGTTGGCTAGAGGTCACTTGTCCTGGTAGAACGTGATAGCTCACAAGTTTGATCAATTGTTGCTTGTTTTCTGGTTTGAGAAGCTTTTCAATTGTACCCTTTGGTAAAGCAGCAAAAGCAGCATTCGTTGGAGCAAAGACTGTGTAGGGTCCAAGTTCTGCCATTTGTTGAGTTAAACCAGCAGCTTGCACTGCCCGTGTTAGCGTTGTAAAAGAAGCCTGAGTGGATGCTAACTGTGCCAGTTCTGCTAGGTTTTTGCTTGCTGTTGGGGTAGTAGGAGTTTGGGCAATTGGAGGAGCAGATGTAGGAAGATTTGCTGGAGTTGCCGCAGTCTGAGGAGCGGTTGTATGATCTACACTAGGTTGACCACAAGCAGATAAAGCAACCAGACTACCCGCACTCATAAGGGTAAACAATGCTTTTCTAAAAATGCTTTTGCTTGCTTTCATACTCATATCTCTTCTTATAAGTATTGTTCCATTAAATTTAGAAAATTTAACAAAAGTTAATAAAGTAACTGATAGTTAGTTGCGTTTATATATCTTAGCCTCTCGACCTTGTTTCTCTTGTGCCGACAACTAATATGCCAGTTGCGAGGGCAGCTGTGCCGACTTGTAGACGCTCTGCGCGCGCTGATACAGCGAGCAGTTCGCAGCCCTTGTTTACCTCAGAAAAAAAATAAGGACTGCGAATGACAAAGAGTCCAGCAGGGTGCAGGAGGGGAGCCACTGCACAGGTGAAGCGCACTGCGGTGAGACAGTACCGATGCCCTAAAGGGTATCCCAACTTGTTGGAAAAGCATTTGTGCAGGACTCAGCATGTGGCGTTTTCTCACTCTCACAGTGACGAACGTTTCCGTTGGGCTTTCCTTCGGCTAAAGTGTGGCATTTTTCTCCTACTAGTAGTCCACTACATCAACTTTGAGGGGTAGATGAGGTGAAAAAATTCTTACTCTCCCCCTGCTTCCCCGACTTCCCCAGCTTGCCTTAACCCCGTAATTTTGGGTTGATCGAGCACTAGGCGACTGGCGTCGCCAAAAACCATAAGGAAAAGATAGGTAATCTTGTACCGAGAGACGAGTAGTCAGCAAATTCACAGACAATTAGATATCCAAATCGGTCAAATTGAGTTTAGAACCGTAAGTTTCAATGAATTCGCGACGGGGTGCAACGCGATCGCCCATCAAAATCGTGAAAATGCGATCAGCCTCGGCGGCGTCCTCAATTTCCACTTGCTTAAAAGTACGAGTTTCTGGGTTCATTGTAGTTGTCCAGAGTTGTTCTGGCATCATTTCACCCAAACCTTTGAAGCGTTGGATGGTGTAATTGGCGTTATCGGGAAACTCAGCCAGACGCTGTTGCAGCTCACGCTCACTATAGCAATAGTAATGATTACGTCCCCGTTCTACTTTGAACAGTGGCGGACAAGCAATGAAAATATGACCCTGCTCAATCAGCGCCCTCTGATACCGATAGAAGAAAGTTAACAACAAAGTCCGGATGTGCGCTCCATCTACGTCAGCGTCAGTCATGATAACTATACGGTGATAGCGCAGTTGGGATGCGTCGAATTCTTCGCCCTTAACTCCTAAACCGAGTGCTGTAATTAACGCCTGAATTTCAGTATTTTTATAGATTTTGGCGTCGTCAGTTTTCTCAATATTCAGGATTTTACCGCGTAGGGGGAGAATTGCTTGGAATCGGCGATCGCGTCCTTGTTTTGCACTTCCGCCTGCAGAGTCCCCTTCCACGATATAGATTTCCGACTCCTTAGGATCCCTAGTACTGCAATCTGCTAATTTACCTGGTAATGGTGAAGATTCCAGAACTGATTTGCGACGCACTAATTCCCGCGCATGTCGAGCGGCTTCTGCGGCTTTGAAAGCTTGGATAGCTTTATCTAAAATAGAATCAGCGACACTAGGATGAAATTCCAGGTACTCGGTAAGAACTTCTCCGACAAACGAATCTACAATTCCCCGAACTTCTGTATTACCTAATTTAGTTTTGGTTTGTCCTTCAAATTCCGGTTCTGGGACTTTCACAGAAATCACACCCGTCAAACCTTCACGGACGTGTTCTCCACTGAGGTTGGGTTCATTTTCTTTGATTTTGTTACGCTTGCGGGCAACATTATTCAAGGTACGAGTTAAAACTGCCTTTAAACCTTCTAAATGTGTACCACCGTCCACCGTGCGAATATTATTGGCAAAGCCTAGTACATTGTCTGTATAAGCATCAGTACACCACTGCAAAGCAACTTCTACTTGAACATTGTTGCGTTCTCCCTGCACAAAAATAACTTCTTCATGCAGTGGTTGCTTATCACTGTTCATATAGGTAATATATTCCCGAATACCACCTTTGTATTCGTAGGTTTCTACCTTAGGTGTATCACTTTTAAGCAGTTCGAGACGGTTATCAGTAAAAGTAATTTTGACTCCAGCATTGAGGTATGCTAATTCCCGCAAGCGGCTTGCTATAGTCGTGTAATCAAATTCAGTGACGGTTGTGAAGATTTGGGAGTCGGGTTTGAAGGTGACAGAAGTTCCAGTACGGTTTTCCTTGTAGGACTTCGCTATCAGTTCTGTAACAGGAACACCCCGTTCGTAGCGCTGAGTATGAACCATTTTGTCTCGCCAAACGGTAATTTCCACCGACTCGGACAGGGCGTTCACCACGGAAACACCAACTCCGTGTAATCCTCCAGAAACTTTGTAGCCACCGCTGCCAAATTTTCCCCCGGCGTGTAGTACTGTTAACACAGTTTCCAATGCTGATTTCCCCGTTTGGGGGTGAATATCTGTAGGGATACCCCGACCATCATCTACAACGGTTACAGAACCATCAGAGTTGAGATCCACCTCCACATGAGTGCAGTAACCCGCCAAAGCTTCATCTACTGAGTTGTCCACCACCTCGTAAACTAAATGATGGAGTCCTCGCGGGCCTGTGGAACCTATGTACATTCCCGGTCTTTTGCGGACGGGTTCCAGACCTTCCAGAACTTGAATCTGAGCGGCACTGTAACTGCTCGTCATGTAAACTCTCCTGTTAATTGGGGGTAAAATCGCCTAATGGTTGAAAATATCAAAAGACTCAAAAATTCTAGCACAAAAGCCTTGCTGGCGACTTTAGGGCAATTTGAAGAGAAGTTTATGAGGGGACTGTACCTAATTAGTTATCAGTTATCAGTTGTCAGTGTTTACTCTTCATTGACTAATGACTAAATTAATTGTGATTTGTGGCGCGACGGCGACGGGTAAGTCGGGATTAGCATTGGATTTGGCGATGCGGCTTGACTCAGTCATTCTGAGTGCAGACTCTCGTCAGGTTTATCGGGAATTTAATATTGGTACGGCGAAACCTACAGAAGCTGAACAAAACTTAGTACCGCACTATCTTATAGATATCTGCAACCCGACAAACACTATGACAGTTGCAGACTATCAAGATCAAGCACAGGCGTTAATTGCTTCTCGTCCTCATCCCCTCCTGCTGGTTGGTGGGACTGGTTTATACATACGCTCCATCACACAGGGTTTGATAATTCCCAGGGTTGCACCGCACAAGGAATTGCGATCGCAACTGGAATCTTTGGGTCAAAGGCTATTGTACGATATGTTGCAACAAGTTGACTCGATTGCAGCACAAAAAATTCATCCAAACGACTCAGTCCGGACTTTAAGGGCATTGGAGGTATTCTACGTCACTGGTCGCCCAATTTCCGATCAACAAGGAGAAAATCCCCCAAATTATCCGATTTTGCAAATTGGTTTGGACTGTGACTCTGCTCACCTTACCCAACGCATCGCACAGCGTACACAGAAGATGATTGCAGATGGTTTAGTCGCGGAGGTGAAATACCTTTGCCAGAAATATGGAACTGACTTACCTTTGCTGAATACTTTAGGATATCAGGAAATCAAACAACATTTGGCAGGAGATATTTCTTTGGAGGAAGCGAAACAATTAACTGTTTTGCACACAAGGCAATTTGCCAAGCGCCAACGGACTTGGTTTAGAGCATATCCTCAAATTGAGTGGTTTGATGTAGAGAGTCCTGATTTATTGGATAAAGTTTGGCAGCGGTTGCAAGAGTTCATCGCCAACTGTAGTTGAGAGTAACCGACGAACTCATAAATAGAAACTTATACCTGAGCACTTTCCTTTTGATAATGAAATTAGAACAATGAACAATACAATTGTCATCTTATTCTTTCTTTCTCTCTTGCTCAATCTTTTCTTTTTGTTGCTAGTGACTGTATTTCTGGCCAGAAGAGGAGGAGTTTCATATTTGTCGCAAAAAATACTTCCCAGCAAGTCTGCTCAAAATAATTACTCAGTTTATTATCTACATAAAAAAAGCCAGTTTGAAATCCTGCCCAAATCAGACTCCGGAATCATTTTCTTGGGAGATAGTTTAACTGATGAAGGCGAATGGGGAGAATTGCTGGAAAATCCGAATCTAAAAAATCGTGGTATTAGCGCTGACACGACAGATTCTGTTTTAAATCGTCTAAACGCTGTTGTGGCATCTAAACCAAAAAAACTTTTCTTAATGATAGGCATCAATGACTTTATCAATGCTCACAAATCTGTCGAACAGACATTAACTGGATACCAGCACCTTTTAACAGAATTGCGAAATCAAACGCCAAACACAAAAGTCTTTATTCAAAGTGTTTTACCAGTCAACAATCAAGTGACTCGCTATTGGCAAGATAATAAGAACATCTTGCAATTGAATTTGCAGTTGAAAGAAGTGGCAAAAGAGTTTTCTTATGAGTACATAGATGTTTTCTCTCATTTATCCGATTCGCAGAATCAATTAGATGCTCGATACACACAAGATGGACTGCATTTAAATGGTCAAGGATATTTAATGTGGAAGCAAGCTATTGAAAAATATGTGAAAGAATAATTAGTCCTTGATAATTTTTTGGTTGAGGCGTTTCATGAAACCTCTCTAAAGACTATCAGGATCAATACCCATAGCTCGTAATTTTTCTGCAAGTAATTGAGCACGTTGTTCTGCTTGTGAAGCACGCTTATCCCCAGTTTGTACAACGATACCATCTTTGTAACACCAACGTAACCAAACATCTTGCCTACCTTCAAATTCTCCTTGCCAGAGAGTTAAATCTAAGCCAACTTGCTCTAGGGTGTCAGATCAGAATAGACAATATTGTTCTTGACTCCCGTTTCAGGTGCAATTCTTGTAACAATATGTTTATAGGGAGTCGGCAAAGTAGTTCTCTCCCTTGGAAAAACCACCTATGCTTACCCAAGATAAACAACAACGCAACTGGAAACCCATCGTCAAGCAATTTGAGGCTGTCGTTGGTAAAAATGGCGTAGTACAACGCCGCGAGGAACTCATCACATACGAGTGCGATGGACTGACTAGCTATCGCGAACGTCCAGCTGTGGTGGTGTTACCGAGGACGACAGAACAAGTTGCAGAGGTTGTGAAAATATGCGATCGCCACTCCATCCCCTTCATTGCACGCGGTTCTGGTACGGGTTTATCTGGTGGGGCGTTGCCAGTCGAGAATTGCGTCTTGATTGTCACTTCTTTAATGCGACAAATACTTAAAGTTGATTTAGAAAATCAGCAAGTTATTGTTCAGCCAGGAGTGATTAACAGTTGGGTAACACAAACTGTGAGTGGTGCTGGTTTTTACTACGCTCCTGACCCTTCCAGCCAAATCATTTGCTCAATTGGTGGTAATGTCGCAGAAAACTCTGGTGGCGTACATTGTTTAAAATACGGTGTCACAACCAACCACGTTTTGGGATTGAAACTTGTCCTTCCTGATGGTTCGATTGTTGATGTGGGGGGACAAATTCCTGAAATGCCTGGTTATGACTTAACAGGTTTGTTTGTTGGTTCTGAAGGAACGCTAGGAATTGCTACAGAAATTACGCTGCGAATTCTCAAAACTGCTGAATCAATTTGCGTACTTTTGGCAGACTTTACGAGTATTGAAGCAGCAGGTGTTAGTGTTTCTGATATCATCAGCGCGGGGATTATTCCTGGTGGTATGGAAATTATGGATAATCTCAGCATTAATGCCGTTGAAGATGTGGTGGCAACAAATTGTTATCCCCGCGATTCTGGTGGTATCTTATTAGTAGAAATTGACGGTTTGGCAGTAGAAGTTGCGGCAAATAAACAGCGGATTGCAGAAATTTGCCAAAAGAATGGTGCACGAAATATCACAATAGCTAGTGACCCAGAACAGCGCTTAAGATTGTGGAAAGGAAGAAAAGCCGCTTTTGCTGCTGCAGGTCACGTCAGTCCAGATTATTATGTACAAGATGGTGTCATTCCTCGCACTCAGTTACCGTATGTACTAGAACAAATTGAAGCATTAAGTCAAAAATCTGGGTATCGCATTGCTAACGTATTTCATGCTGGAGATGGGAATCTTCACCCATTGATTCTGTACGATAATTCCATTCCTGGCGAATTAGAAAAGGTGGAAGAAGTCGGCGGGGAAATTCTCAAGCTATGCGTGAAAGTTGGTGGTAGTATTTCTGGTGAACATGGTATTGGTGCAGACAAAAAATGTTATATGCCAGAAATGTTCACTGCCACTGATTTAGAAACTATGCAATGGGTACGGCAAGTTTTTAATCCCAAAGGTTTGGCAAATCCAGGTAAGATTTTCCCGACACCGCGCACTTGTGGTGAGGCTGCAAACGCTACGGGTGAGATTGCTAAAAAGTTTGAGGGTGTGGAAAAATTTTAGCTTATACCAAATGACGCTCCCACGGCTATGAAAACATCGCGCTGTCGCCGCCTGGGGCGCGGCTACGCCTAACGTTTTCACTTAAAGCCGTGGGATTCTCCCTTCATCCAGTAGACAATTTTGAATTTTACAGCAATCCTAGATAAGTCGTGAACAAAAAAACGTAGACGCGAAGCGGCTTCCCGCAGGGTAGCGCAAAGGGCGCATAGACGCAAAGCGGCTTCGGTGCAGGGTAGGGCGCAAAGAAAAGAAAGAGAAGACGAGGAGGGTGTTCACATCCTATTTAGGAAGGGTGTAGATTTTGGATTGATCCGATGGATTCATCCAGGGCTTGGGAATTTTGGATTTTGGATTACTGACACTCCTGATGTTGTTGCTTTAAGACTGTAACAGCAAATAACTCAAGACATCCTAAACCATTTTTCTTACAAGCTCTAACTGATGATAAAAGTTACTATTACTCAAATTTGTACATATAGCTTGATAGGGTTAACATCTTTTTTTGCTGTGTTAAGTACAAATACGCAGGTTTTGACCCAGACAGTAAAAAGCTCCAATATTCCACAAAAATCTCTTCCCTCTGATTTAATTTGGCCCACTCAGGGAATAATTTCTCAGGGTTTTCGCAAATATCAACATGAAGGAATTGATATCGCAGGAGCAACTGGTACTCCTATTGTTGCTGCTGCATCCGGTACAGTGGTCAAAGCAGGTTGGAACGAATGGGGATTAGGGAATGTCGTAGTTCTTGAGCATCCCGATGGGACTGTTACAGTTTACGGTCATAATAGCCGCTTTTTGGTGAAACAGGGTCAACAGGTCAGCCAAGGACAAGTTATTGCAGAAATGGGAACGACAGGTAATAGTACGGCACCTCACCTACACTTTGAGGTGCGTAAAAATCATCGTTTTGCTGTTGACCCCTTGACGACATTACCATCTTTGATTGCAGGAAAAATTCCACAACAGCAGACTGCAACTCAAGCAAAAGCAAATCACGAAATCAACCAAGTCTCTGGTACACAGACACCACAGGAAGTTTCATCTTGGCAACCAATTCCAGTGCCTGTTGGATCTCAGATGGCTGATACTAAATGCAATGGCACTACAGTAATCGAAGGCGAAACAGCAAATCTTTCTGTGAAAGTCTGTCAGGAAAATGGTCAGTTGTTTTATATTGGGCAATTAAAGCGAGACTCAACCCACCCTGTACGCCTTCCTGCTAGGAGTGTTGGCAGTTCTCAGTATCGAGCAGACAATGGTAGTTTTTCCTATATTGTTAGTTCTGACAAAGTAGAAGTTTGGCAAAATGGTCAGCAAGTACGTTCTGATACTTTTTCCTTTTCAAAGCAGTTTGGGCAATAAGGTAAGATTTTCTATTCTTGTAAATACTACAGATACATTTGCTCTTTTGGGGCAATGCTGCTTTGGAGTCGGCTCGCCAGAGGCTATGATGCACAGCCACCACCATAATCTTTGATTTGGTGGTCTTGAATTAGTGACGGTACACACGCTCCCACTAATTAATTTTGAATTTTGAATTTTGAATTTTGAATTTGAGCGGAGCGAGTGACGCTTTACTCACGGCATTGTTCCAGACTTTTGTGACAAAAATTATATTTTCTTAATTATGCTACCAGTGAAAATCCTTTACGATAAAGCGTAGTCTAAGTTACATTAGACAGACTCACCAAAAAACGAAGTAAAACTCTGCATTTGTGAATTTTCCAGTATTAAGGAGCTGACTGTGGAATATCTTGCTTATTCTTTGATGGATAGTGCCTACGCAGAGGCGACTAAAGATACAGAATTCAGTCTTCCAGAATTGAAACTGCCAGAATTGAAACTGAGATTCAACTGGAACAGAAATTTCAAATCTGTGTGGTTAAGTTTCGCGCTCATGGGTACGTTGTTAGCGATTTTAGCTCAAGCTCAAACAGCTTCAGCCACATACAACGGTCCAGGAAACAAATATTATGTTCAGACAAAAGGCAGTGATCTCTTAGTTCGTAAAGGTCCTAGCTCATCCACTGCCGTTGTTGCATCTTACCGTAATGGCTCACGACTTCCACGAGTCGTAGCATATAAAAATGGATTTGCAAAGCTATCCAATGGTTATTACGTTGGTGCTAATTGGATTAGCAACAAACCTGGCAAAGGCAACACCGGTGGTCCTGGTGTTGGTGGTCCTTACACTTTGAGTTTAGGTTCTCAAGGTTCTGCTGTAGCAAGACTACAAGAAACTTTAGGACTCACACCTACCGCATATTATGGTCAAATCACAGCAGATGCGGTCAAAAACTATCAGCGAAGAAATGGTTTACTTGTAGATGGAGTCGCTGGACCACAAACCTTATCTGGTTTGGGAGTGTATTAATTACAGTATTTTTTGTAAGGCAGGCATTACTCACTAATATCTCACAATGTCCATTAGATGGCTTTTCTGAGCGATGCCCATCTTACCATTTGTGGTCTATTTATATGAAACCGCTGTAAAAAAGGATTTTTAGGCTCACAGACTTTGTATGCAACAAAGCTGTTAGCAACACATATTTTTCTTGGTCAATATTTCCCTGTCTGTTTGAGTCAAGCGGACAGGGATTTTGTTTTTGAAAAATTCACTTTAATTTCCAATTTCGTTCTAGACTCTGTCACAATTTATATAGACCAGTAAAGTTCTACCTAGACAAAATCTACGGAAGAGCACAACAAAACTTCTACACTCACCAAACGACTTTCAGCACAAAGGAGAAGATTGTGGAATATCTTGCTTATTCTCTGATGGATAGTTCATATGCAGCGGTAACTGCAGATAGCGAATACCATCTTCCTGAATTTAAACTCACTATTCCAGGGCAAAAATATTTGAAATCTACATGGTTAAGTTTCGCACTAATCACTACCTTATTGGCAATTTTCGCCCAATCCCAACCAGCAACAGCCGCCTACTACGGTCCTGGTAGATACTCTGTGAGAACTAACGGTAGCTGTCTTAATATACGTACAGGTCCTAGTACCTCCTATCGCGCTGCCAAATGTGACTCCAATGGTTCACCATTGCCAAGAGTTGTAGCATATAAGCGTGGATTTGCTCGGTTGTCTACAGGTAATTACGTTTCTGCTAAGTGGATTGACACCCGCGCTAAGAAAGAATATACTCTTCGCCGTGTTCCAACACAAGACACTTATAATAATGGGATTGGCGGTAGCATCACTCTTAGAAAAGGTTCCCAAGGTGATGCGGTGGCAGAACTTCAAAGAAGTTTGGGCAATGTTTCAGTCACTGGATACTATGGTTCGTTAACTCAAAGAGCAGTTAGGAACTTTCAGGCAAGAAACGGCTTACGTCCAGATGGAGTCGCGGGACCTGAAACTCTTAGTTATCTTGGGTTCGGGAACATTAGCCGCAGACCATCTTTAGATTATCCTCTGTATCCTAACGATGGTTTTGGTGCTAGAGGCTACTCTCCGTATTATAACGACAGCTATAGCCGTAACATAACTTTAAGAAGAGGCTCCAGAGGTGAAGCTGTGGCAGAACTTCAAAGAGCTTTGGCTAATGTTCCAGTCACTGGATATTACGATTCTTCAACACAAAGAGCAGTCAGAAACTTCCAGGCAAGTCTTGGTCTTCGTCCAGATGGAGTAGCCAGATCAGAAACTCTAAGTTATCTGGGAGTGGGTAATGTTAGCATAAGACGATATTATCCTGGAAATTCTGGAAATTATAGCTATTCTGGGTATTCTGGGTATTCTGGTATTAGTGTTGGTGGTCCTTAATTGCCAAAATGCTCTTGAAGTGAGGCTGATGTTTCTGGGGAAAGCTGCAAGTAATTTTGCACAATTTGTAAAATTCGCTTTGCTGCATGACCATCGCCAAAGGGATTAATCGCGTTTGCCATTGCTTCATAAGCAGTAGAATCAGAAAGCAATTGGGCTGCAGTCGCAAAAATGTTCTCGCTTTGAGTTCCCACTAGTTTAGCTGTACCCGCAGTGACTGCTTCAGGTCTTTCTGTTGTTTCTCTCAAAACCAAAACTGGTTTTCCAACACTGGGTGCTTCTTCCTGTAAACCGCCAGAGTCGGTAAGTAAAAGGTGCGATCGCATAATCGCTCCCACTAATTCAGCATAATCTAAAGGTTCTGTTAAAAAGACACGCGGATGGTTTCCCAATAGTGTTTGCAACGGTTCTCGCACTATCGGATTACGGTGCAATGGCAGTAGCAAAGCTGTATCACCGAACTTATCCAGTAACTGTAAAAATCCTTGAGCTATATCATGCAGTGGTTCTCCCCAATTTTCACGGCGGTGAACTGTTGCCAGCAGGACACGATATTTTTCCCATTCCAATCCAGGTATATCACAAACAGGAACAGTTGCAGCTACAGTTAACAGCGCATCAATCACTGTGTTACCCGTCAGGTGAATTTCGCCCAAAACACCAGAACGTTCTAGATTTTCCACGGCTATTGGCGTTGGCGCAAAGTGCAATTGAGTTAGTTGAGAAATCAGCCGCCGATTAGCTTCTTCCGGATAAGGATTAAATAAGTCATCCGTCCTTAACCCAGCTTCTACATGTCCTACAGGGATTTTTTGATAGAATGCAGCCAAAGTTGCGGCAAATGCCGTAGTCGTATCTCCCTGCACTAGGACTAAATCTGGCTTACTTTCTTGGAATAATCCTTCCAAACCTTGTAAACTGCGGCAGGTGATATCACTCAGAGATTGCTTTGGTTGCATAATCTCCAAATCATGAGTCGCTTTGAGGTTGAACAGCCGCATCACTTGCTCAACCATCTCGCGATGCTGTCCTGTCAAAATAACAGATGTGTTCAGACTTGAGGAATTTTGGAAAACCTGAATGACTGGAGCTAGTTTGATTGCTTCCGGACGAGTACCCAATATAATGTAAATTTGCTTTTTTGTCATTAGTCAATTGTCATTAGTCAATTGTCACTAGTCAATAGTCATGAGTCAATAGCTATCATCCGGAAATGACAAAGGACAAAAAAGGCATGAAAAAACCCGGCTGAACCGGGCGGATGTACTGTTTGTCGAATTGAGCAGTGATAGTTAGTGTTTAATTTCACAAGTTAATGGGCAAGAAGCATAAACGGCGATCGTTTGCATATTCTCTGTTTCTCCATGCAGCCAGCTCAACCATTTGATTTCGCTTGGATGAACTCCTTTAAGAGTCAGGGCTGCAGCAGCCATTACAACTGCCATCACATTAAACATAATTAAACCACCTGCAACAAGCAAAACCGCACTAACAGGCATCACTGATTGTAAAACAACTGACAACAGACATCCGACCGTAGCCATCAAGACAACCAAAGGAAAACCGACAACCAGCAAGCATACTGCCAATGTAAAAGTCCATATTAAGAAACTTTTCATCATTAACAAAGAGTGTGTCTTACTTAAATTAGATGTTTGAGACAAAGCCATGACTTTTTCCCTTAAATACAAAATCAACAAAACAAAGATTCAGGTTGAGAAATCTCTAACTCATCAATGAGCGGGATCAACTATTAAAGATTCAGTATATAAAAACCTATTCATAAGATGAGCGTTTTTTTAATAAACTTTACACTTAATTTTTTGCAATTATGTGAAGAAATTTAATCCTTAGTTTGAGACAAAGCCTGTTGTTGACATCTATCTTTAGGCATATCAACTAAAAAGTAATGATTTTAAAGGTTTTTTGAAATTCAATTACTTTTAGCGTGCTTAACATTTCTTATCAAAGCAAGGAAAGTTCCTCATAATTCGTAAATGGTCTTGAATAAATTAGTAAATTGGTGATCCCCTGCCAGGTGGTTTGTCGTGTATGCAAATGACAAGAGTTTTGAATTTGTTTACAAAAGTCAAAATTTCCTTCTAGAAATGTCAGCAACTCCCAGTGAAATAGCAAAAATTGTTCCTTAAAGAATACAAGTATTGAGAATTATGAATTATAAATATTAAGACTATTTAATATCCCTAAAGGGATATATTGTTAATTCTGAATTGATCATTATGGTCGCATAACGTGCCGGTAAGCCATATTTGAAATTCCCCCGTATGCACGAAACACACGCAATCATGCGTATGCCTATGGCTTGTGGGCACGCCCTCAGGCGCAATTCGTAATTCCTGCGTAGGAGGCACGGCACGCTTTGCAGAGTGTAGAGCACACAGACCGCAGTCATACAAAGCAGCGTGTCCCGCAGAAACTTAAGTTTAGCGTCTCTTAAGGAGAAGGGAGTGACACGCCCTTGACATCCGACAAACCACTTTTACCTCCACTGTTTAAAGGCATTGCGCTGTTTACACCTGGAGGAGATTTAATTTACTGTATCGACCCTAGTAAGCAAGGTCGATGGCATTTACATTTGTGCGTTAGTTTGCAGGAAATTCTGGATTTACCAGAACCACCTCATTTTCTAGTACCTTGCTACACCGCGACTATAGACCATTGGTTAAATCCACGCACTCAACAGATACAAACTTTCGCTGAGGCTTATCCGGCAGTTATGCGACATCAAGCCGTTCTTAACGCTATTTTTGGGACAGGGGAGTTAGCATGGCAATCTGCACCTTGGCAGGAGGGCTTGTGCGATCACTTAGTATTGACAACATATCGCTCTACATTTCCTCAGCTTTGGGAAGACCACGACTTAGTTGTGCGGCTTGACCTTTGGGATGCAAATCCTTCATACTATGAACCAACAACGTCCGCGCAACAACCCGAACCAAAAACAAAAGGTTATGTTCTGCGCCTGTTTGTTGCCGGACACAGTAGCGCAACACAACGCATTTTAGAGAATTTACATGAACTACTAGAAAAAAATCTTGGCAACCCTTACACACTAAAAGTAATTGACGTTTTAACGAATCCAGAACAAGCAGAATCCAATCAAGTTTCTGCGACTCCTACCCTCGTCAAAGTTTGGCCTCATCCTGTTCGACGCATTGTTGGAGATTTGGATAATGTGGAGAAAATTTTACAGATGCTGGCTGGTCAGGAAAATTCATAAATCAAGTAAAAAGAAATTATTTCTTTTTACTTGATTCTTTTTACTTGTAAGAACGGCTCACTTCTTCTAACTGCCTGATCTCATCGTCGCTCAATCTCCAACCCAAAGCACCTGCATTCTGTCGTACCTGTTCCGCTGTTTTCGCCCCAGCAATAGGAATAACGTTTCCTTGAGCGATTAACCACCTCAAGGCAACTTGGGCAGGAGTACGCCCGTGTTTTTCTCCAATCTGGCGTAGCAAAGATATCACAGGCTCTATTTTCTGCAAGCCTTCTTTACTAAAACGGGAGTCTATCCTTCTGCCATCTTTGAGATTATTAGCACTATCAGCAGTGTACTTACCAGTCAGTAAGCCTTGAGCCAGAGGACTATATGCCAAGATTGTCACACCTAATTCACTGGCAGTTTTGAAAATACCATTGGTTTCAATTTGGCGAGTCAGTAAAGAGTAACGAACTTGATTCACTGCCAAAGGTACACCACGGGCTGCTAGTATTTGGTGTGCTTCCCGCATTTGATCTGCTGAGTAATTACTGACACCGATCGCCTCAATTCTCCCCCGCTTCACCTCATCAGCCAAAGCATTCATCAAGGTTTCTTGACTCATAAAAAACGCAAAAGGCCAATGCACCTGATAGAGAGGAACTCGCCCTAATTGTAGACGTTTGAGACTATCTGTCAGAGCATCAGCAACAGACTGACCGAAAATTCGCCAAGGAAAAGGACCATACTTGGTTGCAATTTGTACCTGTTGGTCGGTTTTCTTTAAGAATTGTCCCAAAAATTCCTCTGAAACTCCCAATCCATAAACTTCAGCGGTATCAAAGAAGGTGACACCAACTTCTAAAGCTGCACTAAAAGCTGCTTGCAATTGATCTGCACCGTAGTTATTGCCATAATTCCAAAAGAGCTTATCACCCCATGCCCAAGTCCCAATGCAAAGGGGTGTAACGGCTGGACCATTTTGTCCGAGTGTGATGGTTTCCACGTTTTCAAAATTACATTTCTTTACATTTCTTTACTTTTCAGTGTATTGCAAAATTTATCTCAAAATATCTCTCAGAATGTAGACACGGCTAAAACCTGATTAAAGCAACTACGCTTAATCGTCGTGTCCAGCTTCAGGATTAGACCTACGTTATCGGCAAGTGTTTAAGTTCTTACCTTGGAGTGCTCGCCAGCTCCAAGCTCTAAAACTTTTGAGTTAAAACTTGCAAAGGGTTTATTAAAGCTAGTGCTGAAAGGATAGTGAGGCACTCCTCGGCGCTTAGTTAAGCGACAGTCACGGAAGTGCCGAACCCGCAAGGGTACCGACCGATAACTTAAGCGAGGCAAACATTACGTGCAAACAGTAGAGACAAAACCATGTCTAATCAAAATTACGTTTTTGTACTTGATACTAACGGAAAACCACTCAACCCTTGCCGCCCTATCACAGCAAGGAAACTGCTGAACGCCAACAAAGCAGCGGTTTTCCGACGCTATCCTTTTACGATTATCCTCAAAAAGGAAGTAGTTGATACGCCAGAGCCTATCACACTCAAATTAGATCCCGGTTCAAAAGCAACTGGTATCGCGCTGCTGCAACGGGAAAAAGTCGTGTTTGGCGCATCGCTTGCCCACAGAGGACAAGCAATAAAAGCATCTTTGGATTCACGACGAGCCATCCGTCGCAGCCGTAGAGCCAGACATACACGTTATCGACAACCCCGATTCTTAAATCGTACTCGTGCAAAAGGATGGTTAGCACCCAGCTTGCAGCATCGAGTAGAAACAACTCTGACTTGGATTGACAGATTCATTCGATTTGCGCCCATTGGTTCAATTGTTCAAGAATTAGTCAGATTTGACCTCCAACGGCTTGAGAATCCTGAAATTTCCGGAATTGAATATCAGCAAGGAGAGTTGCAAGGCTATGAAGTCAGAGAATACCTCTTGAACAAATGGGATAGAAAATGCGCTTACTGTGGCGCGGAAAATGTGCCTTTGCAGGTTGAACATATTCATCCCAAAGCCAAGGGCGGCAGCAATCGAATTTCTAACCTTTGCCTTGCTTGTGATAAATGCAACGCTAAAAAAGGAACTCAGGATATTAAGCAGTTTTTAGCTAAAAAGCCTGAAGTGTTGAAACGAGTTCTGGCACAAGCTAAACGTCCTTTAAAAGATGCTGCGGCTGTCAACTCAACCCGATGGGCATTGTTCAATCGGTTAAAAGCTATAGGTTTGCCTGTTAGCAGGGCTTCAGGTGGATTAACTAAGTTTAACCGTACCCGACTACAGCTACCCAAAGCCCATTGGTTGGATGCAGCGTGTGTGGGTAAAGTTGAATCACTTTTGCTTTTAACTCAGCAGCCATTATTGATAAAGGCGTTGGGGTGGGGATGCCGACAGATGGTGCAAACCGATAAATACGGATTTCCCCGAAAAGGATATCGAGCCAAGCAAAAAGTAAAAAACTGGAACACTGGCGATATTGTTTCGGTTGTTGCTGGGAAGTTTGCAGGTATTACAGGGAAACGACTAAAAACCGTGCGTTTTAAAGGAAACTTTGATATTCGTTTAAGCAAAGAATTGGTAATTAGTGTTTCTCGAAACGACATCAAAGCAGTACATCGTAAAGATGGTTATGACTACAAGTTTGCGCAAGTTTAGATAATAAAAATGAAGTAGCTATGGCAAGCGGCGATTTGATTGATTCTCAAAAAAATTCCTTGGCCATGCCAAAGGTTAATGTATTGACGATGTTTCGGCTTGGCTTATTTCAAATGGGGCTAGGCATCATGTCGATTCTCACCCTAGGAGTGCTGAATCGCATCATGATTAAGGAATTAGCAATTCCAGCTACACTGGTAGCCGGTACTATAGCAGTGCATCAGTTCGTTGCACCAGCAAGGCTGTGGTTTGGACAGTTATCTGATGCTAAACCCTTTCTGAACTATCACCGTACTGGTTATGTGTGGGTGGGTGCAGCTTTATTTGCGATCGCATCTTTCCTAGCAGTACAAGTGACTTGGCAGTTGGGTGCTAGTTTTTACTCCGTTGGATGGACGACTCAAACTTACGGCTGGGTTGCCCTGCTGGCAGGAATTTTTGCCTTCTACGGATTGGCATTGAGTTCTAGTTCCACCCCTTTTGCAGCTTTGCTGGTGGATGTTTCTGATGAAGACAACCGTTCTAAACTAGTTGGTGTTGTCTGGTCAATGCTGATGGTAGGCATTGTTATTGGGGCAATTATTAGCTCAAAGTTATTGCCAGCAGCTACTACTTGTCAAGAAGCAGCAACAGGAACAGTATCTCTATATAGCCAACCTGAACAGTTATTGGCGCTGCAAAACTCGGTTAACCGCCTATTCTTTATTCTTCCAGGCGTAGTTTGTGGGTTATCCATATTATCAACAGCAGGAATTGAAAAAAAATATTCTCGATATGGCATACGCTCCTCTATCGTAAAACGAGAAGACCAAATTACTCTCAAAAGGGCGATGAAAGTCTTGACTGCTAGCCGCCAAACAGGTTTGTTTTTTACCTTTTTGCTAGTGATGACAATCAGCTTGTTTATGCAAGAAGCTGTAATGGAACCCTATGGCGGTGAAGTGTTTGGCATGTGTGTCTCCCAAACGACGAGATTGAATGCGTTTTGGGGAACTGGGACGCTGATTGCTCTTGGTTTAACTGGTTTTTTAGTTGTACCACGCATAGGCAAACAAAAAACCACCGTGTTGGGATGCTTAACAGTCGCCCTAACTATGGTATTGGTGATACTATCGGGATTCACTGCCAATCAGAAACTCCTACAAGGAGCGTTATTCCTGTTTGGTTTAGCCTCCGGTGTGACCACAACAGGAGCTATTAGCCTCATGCTAGACTTGACCGCAGCAGAAACTGCTGGCACATTCATTGGGGCTTGGGGTTTAGCGCAGGCAATGGCACGGGGGCTGGCGACAGTGAGTGGTGGTGCTATATTGGACGTAGGGAAACAAATATTTCCTCAGAAAGTGCTGGCATATAGCTTGGTTTTTGGACTGCAAGCGCTTGGTATGATATTAGCGATTTGGTTCCTCAGTCGAGTTAATGTGAGAGAATTTCAGACAAATGCTAAGCAGGCGATCGCATCCATTTTAGAAAGCGAATTAGATTAGTTTTGTTTCGCGCAAAGACTGCAAAAAATCTTTGCGCCTTGGTGTCTTTGCGTGAGAAGAAACACATGACTGAATTTTGGACAACAATTCTCGATTTTGCCCAAACCACCACAGCCAGAGTGGGAAATCAATTAATGCAAGATTTTGGGCGAGTGCAGGCTTCGGAAAAAGCTGATGGCACTTTGGTGACGCAATCAGATAAATGGGCAGATCAAGAAATACGAAACGCCATAGCATCTACTTTCCCTGATCACGGTATCTTGAGCGAAGAAGATGATAAGGTTTTCCGTGGTACCGAATGGTGCTGGGTGATTGATCCCTTAGACGGTACAACTAACTTTACTCGTGGGATTCCTATTTGGTCGATTTCTTTGGGTTTACTGTATAAAGGCACACCAGTTTTTGGTTACGTTGCTGTGCCACCATTGGGAGAAACTTTTCACGGTTACTGGGGAAGTATACCTGAGTTAGAAGTACCAACAGGAGCTTTTCGCAATCATCATCCTATCCATACTAGTAATGATGATCCTAGTGGAAATCACTTCTTCAACCTATGTTCGCGTAGCACCTCAGTTATACAGAAAGACTTTCCTTGTAAAATTCGGATGTTGGGTGTTGCTAGCTATAACTTCTTGACGGTTGCTGCTGGCGCGACACTGGGTGGTGTTGAAGCGACACCAAAAGTTTGGGATATAGCAGGTGCTTGGGTGATTGTTCAAGCAGCAGGGGGAAGCTGGCGATCGCTCAAGTCAGAGCCATTTCCTTTAATACCACAACAAGATTACACGACTCGCTCTTTCCCAACATTGGTTGTCAGTCGAAGAGAATTGCTTCCGATTTTTGCTCAGTTTGTCGAAAAGGTAAAGATTTAAGGTGTTACTCGAAGGTTAATAAGCTAAAGGTGCACATTACAGCGGTTTTCAATTGAGTAGACTACAAATCTAGTAAACTAAAGAACCAGTAAAAATACTCACGAAAAATGCCTGTCCCCTACTCAACGGATCTACGCCAACGTGTGGTTGATGCTTATAAAGCAAAAGAAGGGTCGCAACGACAATTAGCCGACCGCTTCAAAGTCAGCTTATCATTCGTTCAACGGTTAATACGTCGTTATCGAAATACAGGAAAAGTCAGCGCAAAACCACATCGAGGTGGAGCGATTCCTAGCCCCTAAGAGGGGCGCTACGCAAACGGAGAGCTTCGCTTAACGCTAAAATCAAAGTTAAGAACTTATCAAGGTAATTTTTGGGCGGGACAGCAATCAGAATATATTCCCATAAATAATATAGAGTGCAAGTCACGACTTCAGAGTGGTGGTCTAAGATTTTATTTGGACACCTTTTTTCTTGGGCTGTGCGTCTTATTGAAAAATCTTTTTTACTCTTTACACTAGAAGTTGTGGACTTGTACTCTTTATTAATTCTCTGTCCTGAGTCCTGAGTCCTGAGTCTTGAGTTCTCTATTCGGTCACTCATCCCAGAAAAAATTCTTCTAGAAATGGATAAAACTCATTTGCCAGAAACTCAAATTTTTCTCCTATACCATCAGGGGAACTTATTTTAAATCCTCTACCATCACGCCAATTATATTTATTACTTGGAGTATAAGTCAGGTGAGCCGTCCCTTCTTTGTAGTACCCTGATAAAACCAGGATGTTTATTTTTGGAAAAAATTGTAATCTAAAATTTTCTGAAAAATGTCTTCCTTTGAAAGTCACAGACAAACTTTCAGTTTCAATTTCTCGGCCAAATAATTGAAACTGAGTTGTTGGGAAAACCAAAGCCGCAATCTTAGCAGCTTCTTCATTAATATCTGGTTGTATAGTGTAAAAAGTCTTTTCTAAAGCTGTAATAGACATCGTGTTTTCCTTTTTTGATAGATTTCTCTGATATGCGTTAAGCTCTCCCAAGTTGCTCAACTCCGGTTGAGCTTGTTTGAAACTCTGACTAGGATCTTGTATCTATAGTAGTAATTTTTGTATATCTAAAGTATGAATTTTTAATAAAATAACAGAACTTATTAATCAACCACCAGCACAAGTTAATAAGGTTTTGATAAATACTTCAGCTAAACCCTGGACAGTAGTTGTCAGAAGGGTTTGTGCCAAAAAAAAACTTCGGAGGACTTGAATAATTAGTTTGTATCTTTTTGTTATCTACAGATAAATAGAGCCTTGACGCGACTTTGGAGTGTGCCGCAGCCAGGGAACGTGGGCGGTAGTACTGCTTCTTGTATTCTTTTCTTTTTCTGCGAAGATCATCTTCCAGTTACTGTTAATTGCCCTGTGCGTCTGTGGTGTTAGAAAGAATAAAGTCTGCTATTCGCTTATTTTTGCGTGTAGTAGGCTCATCTGGCGGACTAAGTAAAATAGAACGCTGAATGAATTTTTCATTCTTGAGGCGACGAGCAACACGATCTGGAATACCATAATTATAAATGATATGTCCCCGTCCGGCTAATACGATAACTTGATGGTTTTGATAAGCTTTGACAAATTGAGCAATACCATCTGCCATCGTTTCGTCCCATACAACTTGGGCTTGGAAAAATTTTTCAACATCTGCACTATTACCATGATTTGCGGCTTGATGCTGCTGAAAGACTGATTGTAAAGTTTGGCGATATTCTTCGTTATCTGTCTTAATTTCTGATAGAGGAGGAATAAATTTCCGTTCAGATGGTGTTAAGCCTTCTAAGCCTTGTTGAGCAACTTTGCGGCTGATTTCTGAAGGAGTGCTTAAGGCGATAACGGAAAGTCGTTTTTCTTTTGCAAACTGAATAATTGGTGCATAATTCTCCCAAGGAAATCCCCAGCGTTTTTCATATTCACTTTTCTGTACCAATTCTTCTTCTGTAAGTTTACCTGCTAGATATTGATTCACAACATCTTGTAGTGGTCGTTGAAACATTTCCATTGCAATGGCAATGTTTGGATTTTGATTGTAAAGTTTTTGAATAATTTCTAGCTGCCTTTTATGGTCTTGCGAATTGTCATGATTTTCCCCTAAATAAACAATATTTACTTTTTTTAGCTCTAATATCATTTTTTCAAAGCTAGGGAAATAATTTATTGGGTTTCCACAAGTTTTCTCCCAATTTGGGATTTGCTCCTCAAAGACTTTGCTTGCTGCAACTCCTCTTGAAGGAAATAAAACAGTTTTCGGTGGGCAAGAATTATTGAGTTGTTGAGGATAAGCAGGCAAGGTGCTTAGGAGAAAGTAAAAAGTAAAAGGCAAAAGGCAAAAAAATAGTTTTTTATTTTTTCCTTGTTTCGTTTTTTTTCCTAAATGCCTTTGTCTGTCTGTTACTATTTGTACTAATGCCTGTAAATTAGTTTTTAGAGACTGTGTCATTTTTTAAAGTTTCACCCTAGCTTAACGATTTTGAACATTTATTACCACTTTAGGAATAGGTAAAATGCAAGGAATCTGGCTCGAAAATAATCAACTTCAACTACGAACTAATATCCCTATTCCCGAACCGCCACCAGGAGAAGCTTTGGTGCGTGTTCTCTGTGCTGGTGTCTGTAACACTGATCTAGAACTGAAGAGGGGTTACTATCCATATACTGGTATTCTAGGACATGAGTTTGTTGGTGTTGTTGAACAAGGACCACAACACTTAGTCAACCAGAGAGTTGTCGGAGAAATCAATGCTGTTTGCGGGCAATGTCGATTCTGTCGCAGTGGACAACCGACTCATTGCGAAAATCGTACTGTGCTTGGTATTGTCAACCGCAATGGAGCTTTTGCTGAATACCTGTGTTTGCCAATACAGAACTTGCATCCTGTACCTGAAAATATTCCTACAGAAGTGGCAACTTTTACTGAACCTTTAGCAGCAGCATTGGAAATTCAACAGCAGGTACAGTTACGTCCAGATGACCGGGTGCTTGTTATTGGGGATGGTAAGCTAGGACAACTTGTGGCGCAAACGTTAGCTTTAACAGGCTGCGATCTGTTGGTTGTGGGGCGTCATCAAGATAAGCTTGCTCATTTAGAGGCACGGGGTATCAAAACTGGCTTTGCTGATACAGTGACTGATAGAGCTTTTGATATTTCTGTGGAGTGTACTGGTAACTCGGAAGGCTTTGCACTTGCTCACCGTGCCTTGCGTCCACGAGGAACTCTGGTACTCAAAAGTACTTATGCTGGGAAATTAAGCCTTGATGCCTCTTCTTTAGTTGTGGATGAAATTACTCTTATTGGTTCCCGTTGTGGTCCTTTTGCGCCTGCACTTGAACTGTTGGCACAAGAAAAAGTTGACGTAAAATCTCTCATTAATGCTTGTTATCCTCTGGCTGATGGGCTGGCTGCTTTTGAACGCGCTCAGACAAAGGGTGTTTTAAAAGTTTTGTTAGAAATGAGTTAGCCCTGAGCCACTGTGAAAAAAATGCAAATCGAACAGACAGAGGTGATGATTTCCACGCCTGAAGGACAGATGCCTGCCTTCTTGTGTACACCTGTTATTGCTGATCGCAAGAGCGCTGTTCTCCTGTTAATGGAAGCCTTTGGCTTAACGCCACACATTCGAGACGTCGCAGCCCGAATTGCGAACGAAGGTTACGTGGTTCTCACGCCAGATCTCTATTATCGCGAGTTGCCGAACAACAAATTCGGATATGACGAGGTTGAGCAAGCCAGGGCTATGATGTTCCGCCTCGATTTCGGTAAACCTATGGAAGAGGATCTTCGGGCAGCGTTGGCTTATATTAAGTCACGATCAGATGTGTATCCAGATAGAATTGGTGTTACCGGGTTTTGTCTGGGTGGCGGACTGAGTTTTCTGACTGCCTGCAAGTTCTCGGACGAAATCGCGGCAGCTGCTCCCTTCTACGGTGTGGTTTTAGATGAGTGGATCGACGCGGTGACAAACATCACAGTACCTGTATACTTATTCTTCGGTGGTGCCGATCCATTTATTCCTAACGAACGCGTTCAACAAATCGAGTCCCGATTCAAGGAACTGGGGAAAGAGTACACGTTGAAGGTTTACAGTGATGCCGATCATGGGTTTTTCTGCCACGAGCGTTCTTCCTACAACCGTTTGGCCGCCGAAAACTCTTGGCGCGAGCTAACATGGTTCTTGGAAAAACACCTACACAAGACTATCTAATAAAGTGGTTTGTGTTTTTCAAGTTGATAAAGTTTTATAGGATTCCCTGTTCCTTGTTCCCTGTTCCCTGTTCCCTGTATAAATACAACCTAAACAATTCCTAATAAAACATAGGATTAGTTTTCGGTTGATAGTCCATACAACTTATTGCTTCTTCTGTGTTAGCGACAGAGGGACGGACAGTACATTTTAGGTGGTAATCATTGGTAAAATATTGGCAGCCTGTACAAGGAATTTGATGCATTTCCTGCGCTTTAGCAACACTGTCTCGCGCTGCTGTCCACATACTCCAAACAACAAGAAGAATTAAGCTCCATGCGCTGAGAAAGCAAACAGGGATGAGCACCGGCTGAATCAGATGAATGATGTAAAAAAGTAGTTGTAACACGACAAATCCTGACAAAAGTTACGAGTCATAATTTTTTAGTTAGAAGTTAGGAGCATTTCATATTAACTCCTGACTACTTATCCTTAAATCTTACTTTTTTCCTTACTCCTAACTTCTAACTTGGGAAGTATTAAGTCAAACACCAGCATGACCAATTGCTAACCCAGCAACGAGCATCCCGAAAACGAGAAATGGTTGGGCACTTGCTTGGTATTTGACATCATTTGCCAGTGGATCGCGTAGAAAGTACATATCCTGGAAGGTGATTTGCGGAATGACAAGTAGTACGAGAATTGCTGCATACAAGTTCTCATGGATGTAGACCAGATAAGCCGCGATCGCCACTTGAAAAACATCAATCATGACTACGCAAATCCACGCAGCAGTGGTGACACCAAACATCACAGGAAGTGATTTTAATCCGAACTTGCGATCGCCTTCTATACTCTTGAAGTCATTGACAATCGCAATGCCCAAGCCAGCCAAACTATAAACCACAGTCAGAACAACAATTTTCCAATTGAGTTCACCAAACAAAGCATGACCAGTACACCAAGGCAAGGCGATGTAACTAGCACCAAGGGCATAGGTTCCTAACCAACCGTTCTGTTTTAACTTCAGAGGTGGTGCAGAATAGATGTATGCTATGAAGGAACCTAATATGGCAGCCACAGTAATCGTGGGAAACTCATGACCTGCCCAAACATCCAGAACAAACGCTAAACCAATACCAGCAAAAAGTAATACTAATATCTGCGTGATTACCTGGGGTAAGGGAATTGCTCCGGAGGGAATTGGGCGATATGGTTCGTTAATCGCATCAATTTCGCGGTCATAGTATTCATTCAGGGTTTGCGTGTAACCTGTTAGCAATGGTCCTGCTAGCAACATACACGTTGCTGATTTCAGGACATTTTCCAGAGTCCATGTGTACTCGCCGGAAGAAGCAGCACCGCAAACGACGCCCCATATTAAGGGAATCCAAGTGATGGGTTTCATCAGTTGCAGGCGGATTTTCCAAATTGAGGTTTCTCCAGACGCTGCACCTTTCATACCCAGCAGTTGCCTTGTTTTGGCACTACGATCAACAGCAGCTTTGACTTCCTGTGTTGGTGTTACCGAGTTTAGTGCTTCTGGTGAATCTGGATCTGGAGTAGTGGGAGTTGATTCAGACATAAGTCGTACTTGCTTATGAGTTGTAGCTTCGCCAGTTATCAGTTATCAGTTATCAGTTACCAGTGAGCCAGCGCTGCAGGAGGGTCTCCCGACCTAGGCGACTGCGTTCGCGTAGCGTCTCCGCAGGAGATACCCGAAGGGTTACCAGTTATCACTGTTTACTGTTCATTGATAACTGTTCACTGTTGTAGCTCCTAACTTGCTTAGAAAGAGATTATCAAATATTGGTTCTGAAACTTTGCTCCAGTTACAGCTTTCCCACTTAAGGCAGGAGGGAGGAAGATATTACGCCGTTGATCTCCTGCTTCCACGGTGACTTCTGGACCAAATGTAGTCAGTTTAACCTGCTTTTTGTCAAAGCCAGGTAAGAATAAGCGGACCTGACGCGTGTTAACGTCTATCTCTATAGGTTTAGGAGCCTGTACCGCTTGTGCTGCAAAATTAGGTAGGGCATCAATCAGCGGTTGCCACTCATCTGCCTTGGCTTCTGGAATAATACTCACTGGCAGGGGAGCAAATTCCTGTGTTAGGTTTACGCTTGTGTCAGAAGAAACTTGCAGCACGCCGCCAACAATCAGACCAACTTGTTGGGCACTACCCCAGAAATAGCGGGCTGTAGCCACTTCCACACGATCATTGGTCGTCACGAGGAAAGCAGCAATGCGTTTAGGATCGGCAAGGGCGGCTTTTCCTTTGTCTAACAAATTATTGACTTGGTTGGTGGGTTGGGAAAAGTTATCTGTTACCCAGTTGACATTGAAAAAGGTGCTAATAAGCGGTTGAATGAAGGGTGATTCGGAAATTCCTTTTCCTAAGTCGGAATTGATAAACAATTGGCGAAAGCGTCGCACGTACCAACTAACAGATTCTGGCATTCCCAACACCCGTATGGTGGAAGAGTCGCCTGATCCATCATAGATAATCGCGTCATATTTGCCGCTTTCATCATATTGACGAATGGCATTCAGGGCGAGGGCGCTATCCATTCCAGGCAAGACTGCCAGTTCTTGACCGTAAATATCTTTTAGGATGGGTGTGCGCAGGTATTGTGCCTCCAGTTTTTTCACCTCCTCCCAATTGCGTTCTAGCAGCACTCCTGTTTGGAACTGCACGACTTGCAGATTGGCAGCAATTTCTTGGGGTTCAGGACCAACTGTTACTCCTAAGAGGATTGACATTGCTGGTTCTGGTTGTCCAGCTAGGAGAACACGTTTTCCTTGACTTGCCAATAGTTTGGCTGCGGCGATCGCAATTTTTGTGCGATCACTACTGCCTTTGCCCAAAAATGTCAGTATCAGGGCCATTACCTTGATTCCTATTTTTACTGCTAGTTTTTTCAATTCCAACTTAGCACTCAGCTTGTTTTGGCAGCTTATACCAAAGTTCTGATACCTACGCACCCCACAAAATTCAAAATTCGCAAAATGAGAAATTCAAAAAAAAATTCTTTATTTTGAATCTATAATTTTAAATTTTGAATTCCCCCAAAGGGGGGTTGAGCTTTGGGCTACTGCTGAAGTTTAAGTTCATCTTCAAAAAACCAAGTGGTAAAATTATCCTCAAACTTAACCATTATGCCAACGCCGCTACTATCGGTCATCTTGTAGCCTTGAATGATGCCGACTTGTCCTAGTCTTTTGACGATAGGGGCAGATACGCGATCGCGCAAACGAACGACTTTAACTTTTTGTCCGATTTCCATGCCAACTTACAACACAACAAACCAAGACTCAGTGTAGCCGAATCTGGGACACCAGAGGGAGTGGGGAAAGATGACGACTGACTAAAATGAAATCAATAACTCAGCACGTGTCAGCAGATCTTTGTCATAGCGCAACAGCTAGAACAACAGATGCCCGATACAGAGCGATCGCCCTTCTTTCTTTGCCCAGAGGGGTTTTTCCAAAACCCCTCTCCCCAAATCTTCGATTTGGGGCAACCAAACTCCGTTTGGTTGGGGCATAGGGCGCACGCCTTGGGCGATCGCAATTGTTGGGACAGGGGTTGCGATCGCTTGAGTATTGATCCACAGAGTTTAACTTAGCCCTTGCAAACTTAGAATCAGAGGTAGCACCTGATGTATTAAACTGATCCACCCCGTCCACCACAGGAAGTTTTACCAACGATGTATGATTTGCCAAGTGAATTAGTAAAAGAATCCGGATTGCCGATGAATTTCACATTTTTAAAGCTAGACTACTCAGCGAAACCTGCCAACCTTGTAACTATCCCCCCGAGGAAATTTTAATTGCTACCGACTTAAATCTCTACTACAATCCTCGTCATCCATTGTGTTACAAGCGACTCTATGGCTACGTTGGTACGATGCAAACAATCAATGGATACTAACATCTACACAACAAGTTGAACAAGAACGCCAACGGGCTGAACAAGAACGCCAACGAGCCGAGAGACTAGCTGAGTATTTGCGTAGTCAGAAAATTGATCCGGATAACTTGCCTCAAATGTGAAACAATGACTTGTTGGATATTCAGCATCAAAACATAACATTTGTTTAACAACAGTTGCTGGGACAGTTCCAATTTAAGGTAAGTGAGTCACAAGAGTTTAACTGAGTTCTTTTTAGCTGAAATCACAGATAAAATATGCTGCAAAATATTCAATTAATCGTATAATTTACAAGGTAATTTCAGAGCATTTTGACAAAAAACTTATTCTTCTAATACGAAGTACAACGGGAACTTTAGTAGCTGTTGGGCTTCATTGAGAGAAATCTGGTGTGTCGGTAGTGAGTGAGGAGCAGCAATTGTTGCGAACAATGCGAGGAGTTGTCCGAAAGGCGGAGAAGCTAAAGCGTATCTTGCCGTTTCATGAACAGTGGTTGGTAAAGTTTGATTTGTTGAGAACTTTGGTGCGACGGGATTTGGAAGCACGCTACAAAGGTTCTGTTTTAGGGAATTTATGGCCTTTGTTGAATCAGCTATCCCAGTTACTGATTTATACTTATGTGTTCTCAATTGTGCTAAAAGCAAAGCTAAGTCTCAAAGGTTTTCCAGAAAACAATTTTACCTTTGGTTTGTGGCTATTTGCAGGGTTACTGCCTTGGATTGCTTTTAGTGGTGGTTTGATGCAAGCCTCTACTTCGGTGATAGGACAGCCTAACTTAGTAAAAAAAGTTGTGTTTCCCTTAGCTTTGTTACCGCTAGTGCCAATTTTATCAACCTTTATTGAGAGTTCCTTTGGTTTAATGGCGTTGATTTTTTTTGTGGCGGTACAAACTCAGACTTTACATACGACTTTGGCACTCTTACCGTTGATTTGGTTCACCCAGTTATTACTGACAGCAGGATTAGGTTATTTGACGGCAGGGCTAACCGTCTTTTTGCGAGATATACCGCAGACTTTAGGAGTTATTTTACAGCTTTGGTTGTATCTAACACCAATTGTTTATCCAGCATCGTCCATACCACCAGAATTCCGGAACTGGGTATTTTGGCTAAATCCCCTGACGGCTATTTCGGAAGTTTATCGTGACTTAATTTTAGTGGGAGAGGTGAAACATTGGGGTGAGTGGGGAGTTGCTTCTGTGACTTCTGCTGTAATATTTTGTTGCGGTTTTTGGGTGTATAAGCGGTTGCGTCCAGCGTTTGCTGACGTGCTGTAGCAAAATGCGACCACTTAACGCTATTATTCGCCAGAGTTTGCTAAATTTTATAGTTTAATTGATGATTTCTGATTCAAAATCTTATAAGAGTTTCAGATGTCGTAGGAATATGCGTGTGTGTTATGGGTGAGGAAATTGCAATATCTCTCAAAAATGTCTCAAAATGTTACAAGCGCTATACTCGTCCGGTAGATAGGCTCAAGGAAATTTTGCTACCAGGAAAGAGCATGGCTCAAGAGTTTTGGGCATTGCGGCATATTAACCTAGAGATTTCTAAGGGAGAAACTTTGGGAATTATTGGTCAAAATGGCTCTGGCAAAAGTACAATGCTACAAATTATTGCTAGAACGCTGACACCCACAACAGGGGATGTCCAAGTTGATGGGCGGATTTCAGCATTGTTAGAGCTTGGTAGTGGCTTTAATCCTGAGTTTACAGGGCGGCAAAATGTCTTTTTTAATGGACGGCTATTGGGGTTAAGCCAAAAGGAAATTGAAGAGAAGTTTGATGAAATTGCTGGGTTTGCAGATATTGGAGATTTTATTGAGCAACCTGTCAAAACATATTCTAGTGGTATGTTTGTCCGGTTAGCTTTTGCTGTTGGAGTGAGTGTAAATCCTGACATTCTCATTGTAGATGAAGCATTAGCAGTAGGTGATATTTATTTCCAGCAAAAATGTTTTGAACGAATCAGAGAACTGCGAGATCTAGGCATAACGTTTTTATTTGTTTCCCATGATCCTACGGCTGTATACAAACTTTGTCATAGAGCCGTGTTAATGGAAGCTGGGCAATTAGTGCTAGATGCTAAACCAAGACAAGTTATTGATTTATATCAAGCCAAGCTGCTGAAGAAATTAGACTTACAACCAGATGCAGTAAAAATTAAAATTCTAGATGATTCTGATTCGGAAACCATCTTACACGAAAATGATTCTCCATTAGTAAAAACAGACTTAGAAGAAGTCGTTATTAGTTCACCAGAAGTGAATATTAAGTTTATTAAGTTTTTAGATGAAAGCGAGCAAGAAATTGAAGCTATCATTAGCGACAACGAATTGCAATTGTGTATAGGACTCTTGTTCTTTAAATCTTTTGAAGATCCACACATCGGTTTTAAAATTAGAGAGCGAACTGGAGAAGTGGTGTTTGAAACAAACACTTTCTGCATGGGACAAAAACTGGGTCAAGTCGAGCCGGATAATTTTGTAGAGATTCGCTTCAAATTTCATCTACCTTTGAGCGAAGGGGAATACACAATTACAGTTGGTGTTGCGGATAGTGGTTTTGCACAAAGTTCTTTTAAAAAAACATTAGTTTATGCCCACAATGTGGCGTCTTTAAAAGTACTAAAAAACAAAGAAGCTATCCTTTGGTCAGGAATCATAAATCTTTCACCAAGTCTTTCAATTTTAAAGCATAGTTATGTTTGATGAGATAATTCAACAGGCACACAAAAGAGAATATAACTTTACAAACACTGCGAATCCAGATGATCCACTTGCCCACCTTTTTAGTGATTGGGTTGATTACTATGGGTTAAAGTGGGCGATCGCTCATGTCCTAAAACCCACTTCTATTCTTGAAATCGGAGTGCGTTTTGGTTACTCCGCTGCGGCATTTCTACATGGACATCCATCTGCTCATTATGTAGGTATTGACTTAGATACAGATTCTTACGGAGGTGTCAAGGGAGCGATAAATTGGGCGAAAAAAATAACTCATGAATTTGCCACTGAATATATTGTTGCTGATACACAAGCGATGAAACGCTTCCCTGGCAATATTTATGATTTGATTCATATAGATGGGCAACAAGATGGTGATAGTTCTTTTCATGACTTGGAACTTGCTACTAAACAGGGACGTTATGTACTAGTAGATGGGTACTTGTGGACGAGACAAAATTTTATGGCAGTTAGCGATTTTTTATTTCGCTACGCTGACATATTAGATTGGTATGGAGTAATACCAGGCTATGCCGGAGAATTATTAATAAAAGTTTCCGATAATTATTTAAATCAAAATATTAAATATAACGACCACAGCGACAATTCTAGTCTGAGAATTCGTCAAACTTACACGACTGAATACTATACTCAGGATTGTGGCGGCTTTGATGTTTACAAAAAGAATCAAGGTAAAAAGTTAGAAGATTCAAGATTAAAAGCTGTTGCAACAATTGCAAGTTTGAAACAACCAGGACGTGTACTTGATTTAGGCTGCGGTCGTGGTGAACTGAGTTTTTATTTTGCTCATCAAGGTTCTAAAGTGACAGCTATTGATTACTCACAAAATGCAATTGAGTTAGCTAAAAAATGTTTTGATGGTGAGGAATCTCTTCAAGCAAATGTAGAATTTATTTGTGATGATGTTTGTCATATTCCTTTGTCCGGAAAGTATGATTTAGCAATCGCATCTGATGTCATAGAACACTTATCCAGTGAAGAAGTGGATAAGCTTTATCAAAAAATAGCATACCATTTAAAATCAGATGGATTATTTGTAGCACATACATTTCCTAATCTGTGGTATTACAAGTATGAGTATCAACGAAAAAGAAAAATTGCTGCTTCTGTAGGTGCCTATCTCCCACCAGAACCACGTTCAAGATATGAACTGCTGATGCATATCAATGAACAATCTCCACGGGTTTTTAAAAAGCAGTTAAATCAATATTTTAAGTATGTAGATTTATGGTTTGGTCACACTGATGATCCAGGCGGCAGTCTTGTGAGAAGATTTTCTAGAAGAGAGATATGTGCTGCTCCTAGTTTGTTTGCTATTGCTTCTCATCGACAAATAGATCAAGAAGAGTTAAAAAGTAAGTTACAAATTCCTGTATTACCGCCTGTTCCCGCAGGTAAACTAAAAATATTCGTTAAAAACTGTCCGACAGAAGTCAAAGTAAATAGTGAATTTGAAATTCAGTTAGAAATTGAAAATCAGAGTCAGTTTAGCTTTCACAGTTATGGTTCCCATCCTGTTCATATTGCTTATCACTGGATGGATAATCTGGCTAATAATTACATTATATTTGATGGAGAACGAACAAAGATATTTCCCCCTTTATATAAAAGTCAGCCTAGATTTTTTAAATCTTTATTGGGTCAAGTGACAACAGAAAGATATACAGCTAAAATTAAGGCACTTCCTCAAAAAGGTTCTTATATTTTGAGAGTAACTCTTGTGCAGGAAGGCGTGCGTTGGTTTGATGCATTACCCACTCAATTAATGGAGGATATCTTAATTGAGATCATGTCATCATAAGTATTTCTAGAGTCTGATACAGAAAATTTAATATTTGATAAAGAGAAGTAGGCAAAGAAAATGATTAATATCAATAATCCTGAAATTAACGTTGATGAATTAATGCAGAGAATTAGGGAAGATGTTGCTAAGCGTCATGGTCAAGTTCAGCCAGAAAATCCAACATCCAAGTCAATAATCTCCAACTCAACAGCAACATTTAACCATATTTTCTATCATATTGATGCTTTACTGAGAAATGCAGAATCTAGATCGATTACCCGCACGAAATGGCCGGATAACTTTAATAAATTTCCCTTTAATTTAAGTATTATTAAAAATTTCCAAAAAATTGCTTTAAAAATACTGAGTTATATATTTAAAGATCAACGGGAAGTCAACTTTAACTTGATTCGTGCTTTGAAAGAATCTGTAGGGCTTAATCGACAGCTTATAGAAGAAATAGCCAGTTTAAAAGCGCAGATGGATGAGCGCTTGAATGCTGTAGATACTAGCATACAAGGAATGGATAAACGCTTCAGCGCTGTAGATACTAGCATACAAGGAATGGATGAGCATTTGGGTGCTGTATATAACCGTGTTTCAGAGATAGATAACAACCTAGATCACGTAGATAGTTGTATGAGTCATCTACAAGAGTACTTAGAGACTATGAACAGCCGCAAACAACTGATAAATGATCATCTAAAGACTGTGGATGCTCATATTAATACAGTAGATGAGCATTTGGAGAGTGTGGATACTCGCCTAGAAGCAATGAATGAACGCTTAGGTGCAGTGAATGTTCGCGTGCAAAACTTGGATGAGCGTGATTTAAGAAATGATAACTACCTCAAAAATGACCTAGTACAGCAAAAGCGCCTAATAACTATGTTTTTGGAAGAAGCACGACGGCGGTTACCAGAACCTTTTAGCCAAGAACAATTGGAAACCTTTGCGAAAGAAGAACAACATTCACTAGATGCTTTCTACGTGGCTTTTGAAGATCAATTTCGAGGTAGTCGTGAAGTTATCCTTAATAAGTTAAAAACTTACTTACCTATCATTCAAGAAGCAAAGGTTGGTACACCGGAGTTACCTATTCTAGACGTGGGCTGTGGACGCGGTGAATGGTTGGAGTTGCTGCGTGAGTCTGGATACAAAGCAAGGGGTATAGATATCAATAGAGTGATGCTGGAGCAGTGCAAAGAAAAGGGACTAGAGGTGATAGAATCAGATGTCATTGCATATTTGCAGTCTTTGCCAGATGCAAGCTTAGGTGCAGTCAGCGGGTTTCATATTATTGAGCATCTATCATTTCCTATATTAATGAAGTTGATAGATGAAACAAGAAGGGTACTTCATAGTGGTGGTATCGCTATCTTTGAGACTCCAAACCCAGAAAACATCATTGTAGGCGCTTGTAATTTTTACTCAGATCCTACTCACCTTCACCCACTATTTCCACCAACGGTTAAATTTTTCTTTGAGCAACTTGGATTTTTGGATGTGAAATTACTACGTTTAAGAGAAAATCGGCTCGAAGATCCACTACAGTTAATTGAAGCAGATAACCCAATAGCATCTCACGTCAATCCCCTAATTGAACTTGCTAAGTTCAACTTTTATGCACCGCCGGATTTTGCAGTTATAGCAAAGAAAGCTCAATGAATCATATTTCAATTACATTTGTAACTCCTTGGTACGGCACTTTTGCAGGAGGAGCAGAAGTCGCCGCCAGAACCTTAGCAGAACAATTAAGCAAGCGGGGTTTCGATGTCCAAGTTCTCACCACTTGTTGTCGTTCTCCTTTTGATAATTGGTGGCAAAATACTCTTCCTCCTGGTGTTGAAAAGATTAATGGTGTTATAGTACGTCGGTTTCCTGTCAAACAAGAGGGTGAAAATCTTTATCATGAGGTGAACTATAGAATTATCCATAATATGGAGGTAGATGAAAAATTTCAACATCAGTTTCTTGAAAATAGTATAAATAGTCAAGCTCTAGTTGATTACGCTCAAGCTAATACAGATGGACATTTAGTGATTGGTATGCCCTACACACAAGGGTTGATTTATTCCCTGATTCAATCACTAGAAGGTAGAGCCAGCATCATGCCTTGTTTTCATGATGAGCCTCAGTTTAAATGGATAACTACAGCCCAGATGCTGGAGCGTAGTCGTCATATATTCTTTTTAACAGAAGAAGAAAAAACACTAGCAATAAAACATTATGGACATAGTATTGGTCGTAGACTTATAGAAAGTCCTGTGATTGGGGTAGGTGTCGAATTACCGATTGATATTGAGAAACTTCAAAAGTCAAATTCTTCTCTTCTAGAAGAGATTAAAGTGCGTTGTAACCTACCTGAAAAATTTTTTGTATATGTTGGGCGAAAAGATATTGGTAAGAATATTCTGACGTTAATAGATTATTTTAAAGATTATCAGTCACATGGTGGTGACGCCACCCTTGTTTTCTTAGGTGGGGGTGATGCAAACCTCGTCCCAACAAACAAAGGGTTTTTAGATTTAGGGTTTGTACCAGAAGAAGATAAATATTTAATTATTTCCCAGGCATTAGGATTAATCAATCTTTCCCACAATGAAAGCTTCTCACTAGTACTTATGGAAGCCTGGTTATGTGGGATACCAGTTATTGTTCATAGAAATGGTGAAGTTACAACTGCACATTGTAAAAAAAGTCAAGGGGGTATCCCAGTTTCGTCAAGCGAAGAATTTGAGGCTGCATTAGAAATTTTAAGTAGCCAAGATAAAGGTAAAATGCTTGCAAGGTCAGGGAAAAGATACGTGCAGTCTAAGTATTCTTGGGATTGTGTCATCAACCAATTTTTCAGAGGTGCTTATCAAGGATGAAGTTTTTAATTGACGGTCAAACACTATCGACACCAGAAATAAATCGTGGGATTGGTGTCGTTTTTAAGCGAATTTGTGAAGAGTTAGTGCTGAATGATATTACCAAAGAATGGTATATTACTGTCCGTAATAGTTCAGATATGGGTCATTTTAGTTCAAGAGTACAAAGACGACTGATTCCTATTAATGTCAGCGAAGCTTTAAATCGAGATAATTACACAGAACAGACAAACCACTACAGTGAACTTCTGAACAAAGTAGTAACAGAATTCAAAATAGATGCTTACTGGGTTCCTAATCCGTTAATGATCAATGTTGTTTTGCCAATTCATTTACATGGGGTAACGATTTTTGCAACAATATCTGATCTCATACCACTGGTAATGCCCGATTATTACATTGCCAAATGGCCAGAACACATTAAAGCAGAGTATAAACAGCGTATTGAAACACTCCCTAGGTGGGCAGATAAATTAATTTTTATTTCAGAAAGCGCAAAAAGTGATTTTGAAAAAATAGACCCTCGTGTTGGGAGTAAATCAATAGCAATACATTTAGCAGTAGATCACACTAAGTTCTGGTCATATATTTCGCCTATAAAGAAATCTAAAGAGCCTTATATTTTATTGACAGGTGGCTTCGATCCCAGAAAAAATATGAATGCCGCACTCGAAGCCTTTTCGTATTTAATTAAAGATAATTATCAAGAATTCGCCAATCTTAAATTTTATGTAGTTTGTGCTTATAGTAATGAAGAGAAGGAAAATTATGAAAGACTAGCAGCTAAACTTGGTGTTTTAGATAAACTTGTGCTGACAGGTTACATCGAAGAAGAGGAGCTAGTTGCTCTTTATCAAGGAGCTAGTGTTTTTTTCTTTCCTTCACGCTATGAAGGTTTTGGATTACCTATACTAGAAGCATTAGCATGCGGATTACCAGTAGTTACTACTAAGGTTTCATCTATTCCAGAAATTATCGGAGATCTAGCCTACTACTGTTCACTTGATGAGCCCAAGGACATGGCTTTTGCTTTAAAAGCAGCTCTTCGCGATTGTGCAAATAATCAAAGCAAGCGAGAAGAGTTTATCAAACGTGCTAAAGAATTTACTTGGGCTAAAACTGCTGCCAGCTACTTCAAATTATTTACTAATAGTTTATTAGAGACAAAGAAAACAGGAAAGTTACAGCGCCCAAAAATTGCTTATGTATCACCTTGGCTTCCTCAACGCTCAGGTATTGCAAACTATAGTTATGAGATTGTGCGCCATCTAAAAGAGTATGTAGATATTACTCTGTATGTAGAGAATCCAAAAGAGTGTAGTGCCGATATTTTTGAATTATCAATGAAGAGTCTTTCGACACTGCCCAAAGATATAAAAAATTATGATTCCATTATTTACCATATTGGTAACAATAGTAAATTTCATAAAGCAATTTACCAAATGGCGTGGCAGTATCCCGGTATTGTTGTACTCCATGAGTTTAATATTCATCCATTTTTAGCAGATTCATTTTTAGGAACAGATAAAGAGTCTTTATATGCAGAAGCTCTAACTGAGGCATATGGTGAGCAAGGAAAATCTAGTTATGAAGCAGTGAAATTTAGATGTGAGTACCCAGAAATATGGAAATTTCCCATGTCTCATGCTCTAGTAAAACGTAGTCTTGGTGCTATTGTTCATAGTCGCTGGGTAAAAGACCAACTGCAAGAAATAGGTGATGTTTCAGTCGTTCCTCTTGGTTCTGTTGTTAATACAGTCTTGGATACGGGAGATGATAGACTTGCGCTAAAAAGACGTTTTGGCATTGATGCTAATAAATTTATAATATCTACTTTTGGTTTTGTTAACAAACTTAAACGCATACCCACCATTTTAGAAGCTATTAAGATACTGATTGATAAAGGCTATCCTGTTCAGTATCTGATCGGCGGTGATTTGATAGATCCATCACTGAAAATAGAAGAGACAATTCAGTCATTGGGTCTTTCAAAAAACGTGACCATCAGTGGTTATTTAAATGATGAAGATTTTGAGAGCTGCATCCGGATGAGCGATGTTGTTCTCAATCTTAGATACCCAAGTATGGGTGAGTCTTCTGCTGCTTTAATGACAGTATTAAGCTATGGAAAAGCTTGCATTATTAGTAATTACCAGCAATTTGCAGAATTGCCAAATTCCGTATGTTGGAAAGTAGATATAGATGATTTAGAAGTTCCACAATTAGTCGCTTATTTAGAGGAGTTGATGCGTAATTCAGCCGCTCGAAAACAGCTTGGGAAGAATGCAGCTTTTTTTGCAGCTAACTATTCTTCATATCAAATTGCAGCTAAGTTGTATGCTGGCATAATCGAGAAAGTTGTGAATTAAAAGAAACTGATGATGCCAAAGCAAAAACAATTAAGGTAAATTTATTTGCATTGTCTTCGTCATTTTCTTCAACTTCACCTTAGACTTTCATAAAGATGCATACCTTTAGTTAACAAGCTAGCTGCATTGGCAATTAGCAAAACAAACGCCTATCAGGACTTCAAAATTGTAAAATAAGTAGAAATTTTTCTGATTTGAAACCATTTGTTAGTAACGTTTTTTGTAAAAACATTGTAAAGAATGACTAAAAAAGCCTTTATTACTGGACTGACTGGACAAGACGGTTCTTATCTTGCCGAACTACTACTAGCTAAAGGCTACCAAGTCTTTGGCTTAGTCCGTCGATCTAGCACAAGTAACTTGGAACGCGTCAGCCATCTGTTCAACCAAATTCAAATTGTCTCTGGCGATCTGCTGGACCAAAGTTCGCTAATGGATGTCGTCACCGAAACCCAACCGGACGAAATTTACAACCTCGCCTCCCAGAGTTATGTCCCCCTCTCCTGGACACAACCAGCACTTACTGCAGAGTACACCGCTCTTGGTGTCTCTCGCCTACTAGAATCTATCCGTCGCTGCAAACCGGATGCTAAATTCTACCAAGCCTCCAGTAGCGAAGTTTTTGGTCAACCTGACGAATCACCTCAAACTGAACGCACCGCCTTTCGTCCCCGTAACCCATATGGTGTCGCCAAAGCATACGCTCATTGGATGACCATCAATTATCGCCAAAAATACAACCTTTACGCCTGCTGTGGTATCACTTATACCCATGAATCGCCACGACGTGGTACCGAATTTGTATTTCGGAAAATTACTCAAGCAGCTGCCAAAATCAAACTTGGTCTAGCTAATGAACTAAAATTGGGGAACCTTGATGCTCGTCGTGATTGGTGCTACGCCAAAGATGCTGTTTACGCAATGTGGCTGATGTTGCAGCAAGAACAACCCGATGATTTCATCATTGCAAGTGGTGAAACACATTCAGTCAGAGAATTGGTTGAGTGTGCTTTCAACTATATTGGACTCAATTGGCAAGATTATGTTTCAGTTGATCCAGCGTTCTACCGTCCTGATGAAGCAGTACAATTAGTTGGTTGTATTGATAAAATTAAGACTAAATTAGCTTTGCAACCTCAGTACTCGTTTAAAGAATTGGTGGAGTTAATGGTTGACTATGATCTTAAATTACTGAGCGGCAATAAATAATTGCCTAACATGGACTTATAAAATTTGTTTATAAAAAATTAAAAGTAATTGACCTGGTGTGAGGTGGAGGATTTATATAGTTTATGAAGCTATCTATTGTTATACCCTGCTATAACGAACTTGGAACTATTAGTCAAGTTGTTAGAGAAGTCAAAGCATCTCCAATAGAAAAGTGCGAAATTATTATAGTTGATGACTGTTCAACAGATGGTACACGAGATTTCCTTAGAGAGAAGATGGAAGCTGAGGTCGATCAAGTTATCTATCACAAGAAGAATCTGGGCAAAGGTGCTGCTTTGCGTACTGGATTTGCTAGAGCGACTGGGGATATCATAATTGTTCAGGACGCCGATTTAGAGTACGATCCTCAAGAATATCCTATTATGATTAAGCCGATTCTTGATAACAAAGCAGATGTTGTCTTTGGCTCGCGTTTTCAGAGTGGTAGAGCTCATAGAGTTGTTTACTATTGGCACAGACTAGGGAATGGATTTTTAACAATGTTATCCAATATGCTCACTAACATTAATCTCACAGACATGGAAACCTGCTATAAAGCGTTTCGACGGGAAGTGATTCAATCTATAAAGATAGAAGAAAATCGGTTTGGATTTGAACCGGAAATTACCGCAAAAGTAGCGAAAATGGAATGTCGCATTTATGAGGTAGGCATATCTTATTATGGTCGAACTTATAAGGAAGGTAAAAAAATAGGTTGGAAAGACGGATTCCGGGCTATTTGGTGCATTTTAAAATACAATCTATTTTGCTGATTAAAATTAGTCATCAGACCTATCTTGAAAGTCTACTTTCATTCTGGGTTGTGAGTGACAGTTCGTAGATGTCTCTGGCAAAACCCAATTTTTAGAATATGAAACCACAAAGAAACACAGATAATTTATCTGTATAACCTTCTCCTGTCGGAGACGCTACGTGTTGGCGTACCCTGTCCGTAGGACTTACGGAAAGCCACTGAGTCGTAAAGCGTGCTTTGAGGGATACGCGTCTACATCTGTTATGCATCTGTAGTTCTAAATACTCTTACATTAGGATTTTGACAAGAAATTGATTGAGTATAAAAAACATCTGTAAAAAATATGATTTTCTTGAAAATACCTCAGGCAATACTATATTTAGTATTTTGTTTAATAGGTGTCTTTAACGTATTTCATCCTACGATACTTTCGAGTTTTGCTTATATGCAAACAGACCCTGGAGATACACGATTAAACCATTACTTTCTAGAACATTCTTATCAATATTTATTTAATAGAAGTTATGTCGGTGAATTATTTTCACCAGCTTTTTTTTATCCTTTTAAAAATATTTTAACTTTTTCTGATAACTTGTTTGGTTCAGCTCCAATCTACTTTATATTAAGAGCATTTTTCTCTGCAGAATTGTCCTATCAGTTATGGATGATTGTTGTCTGTATACTATGCTTCTTCAGCTTTGCTTTATTGATGCGGCATTACAAAGTGAGCCATGTGCTAACTGTAATTGGTGCTTTTCTTTTTGCATTCGGTATGCCAAGGATTGCTCAGATAACTCATCAGCAGTTACTTCCTCAGTTTTTTACACCTCTGGCTTTTTTATTTACATGGAATTTCATCAAACGTCCAAGAAATAAACCACTCGCATGGGCATTACTGTTTGTTTACTTGCAAGTTCTTGCAGGAATTTACTTGGGCTGGTTTTTAATCTTTACCTTAATAATTTTTACTTCGATAGTTTACTTATTAGATTTCGATATTCGGCAAAGGTTGATTATATATATTAAGCATAACTATAAAGCAACTATTTTAATTGCTGCCACTTGGCTGTTATTCATGATTGCGTTATTAATTCCCTATATAAAGGTTAAGGAAACACTTGGCGCTCGCGCCTATGCAGAAGCCGAGAATATGTTGCCTAGGCTTGCCTCTTGGTTTCTACCAGTACCCAACAGTCTTTGGTGGCCTGTATTCTCAGGAAATTTTAAAGAGTTACCAGTGGCTTACGAACATCATATGTTTCTTGGGTTCTTGGTTATCTTACTGACTGCCCTATCTGTTTACAGTCTTCTATACCGCAAGAATTTATTCAACCACGAGAACACTTTACTTATAAAAGCTTGCTTACTTGTTGCTCTTACTATTTTTATTATTACCCTACGTTTGCCAAATGGTTGGTCAATTTGGAGAATTGTATACGGAGTTGTACCAGGTGCTTCGGTGATCAGGGGAGTCACTCGCATATGGACAATGTTTTATTTTTACATTTTAGTTGCTGTGACACTATGCCTAAACTCTTTGCTACATACAATAGCTAGTAAAAGGTTGCGGATGATAGTGTTAAGTTTACTTTGTCTTGGATGTGTATTAGAACAAATTGTACTCACTTCACCTAGTTTTGAAAAAACAAAATACATCAAAGAAGTCACACAAATTCAGACATTAATGGAGAAAAATTGTGACATGGCCTATGTCACTCTAAAAGCTGAAGAGCCAGCTTGGGCATCGCAGTTATCTGCTATGTGGGCTGGTATTAAAGCTAATGTACCTGTTGTGAATGGTTACTCAGGAAATGTACCTCCAAAATATGGTGATAATGAACATTCAATGAATACATATCAAGTTATAAATTGGTTAGGAGAAGGCAGAAAAGGAAGACTATGTATAATATCTCAGCAGTCTATACAAAAAGATAAGTTAATTGCTATGGACTCTGTTCATAAAAATACTAGTTCTTTAGGAAATTGGACTTCTTATCAAATACAACTGCCCATAGCCAAAACCTTTTTACAAGAAATCAGACCATATGAAATTCCTAAAATGTTAAAAAGAGATTTATCCATTAAAATCCCAGTTATTATAAAAAATACCAGTAACTTTATATGGGTTGCCAAGGGTAAAAATCGTACAAACTTTAGTTATCGTTGGCTGGACTCAGAGGGTAAATTCGTGGTCTTTGATGGAGATGGCGATCGCACACCCCTTCCTTTTGATTTATCTCCTGGAGAGTCAGCAGCAATTAATGCAGTGATCAAAACACCTACTCAACCAGGAAAATACAGTCTAATTTTAACAATGGTGCAAGAGTTTGTTGCTTGGTTTAGCGACCAACAAGCACAGTCTCCCAAGTTTGACTTGACGATTACTTCAGATTCTTAATAAAAGATGGACGTGTGACTCAAAAAACTACTAAGCGAGTGTGAGGAAATTTCATGAGGTTACAAGAATTTTTTTTACTGCTAATGTCTGTTATGGCTAGTGTAGGAGGCCAGTTTTTTTTAAAGCTTGGCGCGCTTAAATTGGCAAGCTTGAATCCAGCAAACACAATTGGTCAAATTCTTAACATCGCTACAACGCCTGAACTACTAATTGGACTAAGCTGCTATGGTTTAGGTGCTATAGCTTACATTCTACTTTTAACTAAAGTAAATCTGAGCATTGCAGGTCCATCTGTCTCTCTCGTTTATGTGTTCTCAGTTTTACTGGGTTATTTCATTTTTAAAGAATCTATTCCCCTCATACGTCTAGTAGGCTTGAGCTTCATTATTTGTGGAGTGATATTAGTAATTTGGCACAAGTAAATAAAATAACCAAAAAGAACATGCATTCAGAAGCTGAAACTTTATCTTTGAACACAAGTGTAACTTTAGGTGTTAACATCGCAGGTTATGTAAACAGTGAATTTGGTTTAGGCGAAGGAGTACGTTCAACTATTAGATCGCTTGAGGCTGTTAGTATTCCTTTCGTCATTAATAATTGTACTTTCAATACAATTCATAGAAAGTTCGATTCTACTTACACCAATTTCTCGGACGATAATCCTTATCCAATTAATATTATTCAGATAAATGCAGATATGATAAGTACTTTTATCAGTTCCGCTAAACCTGAATATTTTGAAAATAAGTATAATATTGGGTACTGGGTATGTGAACTTCCTGATTTTCCCAAAGAATGGCTAAAAGCATTCAATCTTTTTGATGAAATATGGACTCCCAGTAGTTACAGTGTGGAGGCGATAAGCGAAGCTTACTGTCAAGGGCAAAACGCACCACTATCACCTGTCCCAGTCCTTAAAGTTATGCACAGTATCTGGTTACCACAACCTACAGCAAGTAAACAATCACTGGGGCTACCAGATAATAAGTTTATTTTTCTCTTTATATTTGATTTTTACAGCGTATTTGAACGCAAAAATCCTATAGCAGTGATTGAAGCTTTTCAACGAGCCTTTGATAAAGATGAGCAAGTATTGCTCGTTATAAAATGTTCTAATGCTCAGAAGTTCCCTGATAAATATAAACAGTTAAAAGATTTAGCGCGAAATTTTAAAAATATAAAATTTATTGATAAATATTTGCTCAAAAATGATGTAAATGCTCTGATTTTTCATTCTGATTGCTATGTATCTTTACATCGTTCTGAAGGGTTTGGCTTAACTATTGCTGAGGCTATGTTCTATGGAAAACCAGTTATAGCCACTGCCTACTCAGGGAACACTGACTTTATGAATGTTACTAATAGTTTTCCTGTCAAGTATTCTTTAACTACCTTAACAGAAGATTATGGACATTACAAGAAGGGAAGTACATGGGCAGAACCAGATGTTGACCATGCAGCATATCTCATGCAATATGTTTTTAAAAATTATGAAGAAGCGAAGCAGATAGGTGCAAAAGCAGCTGAACACATGAGGTTTTACTTCAGCCCAAAAGTGATTGGTCAAAAGATGAAAAATCGATTGGAATATATAATCCAGAGAAGTAATAATTTGATAGAAACTCCTCAATTCCATACAGATTTCAAACACAAAGATGCAGAAATAGAACGATTAAAAGCTTTAGTTGACTACATGGAAAGAAGCAATTTTTGGCAACTGAGAAATCGGTGGTTTAAGCTAAAAGGGATATTACAATCAAAATTCAATTAATGCCTGAATTACAAAACATAAAACCTCGTCCACACTTACTAATTGTTAGTAATGATGTGGTAGATGCTAAAATGGCAGGTCCAGGGATGCGTTACTTGGAATTAGCGCGTGTTCTTAGTCAGGATTTGGATGTCACCCTTGCCATTCCCTCGGAAACGACTCTCCAAGTTCCCAATATAAAACTAGTACGTTACTGGGATGAACGCCCGAAAAGTTTACAAGTCCTGGTAGAAAACAGTGACATTACCTTGGTGTCTGGTTACATGGTAGAAAAATTTGCCTTCTTGCACCAGACACAAAAACGCATCGTTGTTGACCTTTATGATCCTTTTATTTTAGAAAATTTACATTACCACCTTAGCAAGCCACTCCCAGCACAGGAAAGCTTAAACAACCGCGCAGTAGATGTTACCAACAGCTTAGCTCGTTTAGGTGATTTTTTTATTTGTGGAAGCGATCGCCAACGAGATTTCTGGATCGGTTTACTCGCTTCCAATGGACGCATTAACCCCCGCAACTTTGCCAAAGATACCAGCCTGCGTTCTTTGATTGACGTTGTCGGAATCGGCTTTCTAAACCGAGAACCCCGTCCAAATCCTACATTGCGCGGTATACATCCTGGATTTCCAGAAGATGCTCGTATTGTATTATGGGGTGGCGGTATTTGGGACTGGCTCGATCCCCTAACTTTGGTAAAAGCTTGGACTGGTGTCATCGCTGAATACCCACAAGCACGACTCGTCTTTTTAGGAACGCGTCATCCCAACCCTCAGGTTCCTCCACATAAAATGGCGGAACAAGTTCAAGTGCTTGCTGCTGAAATTGGGGAAAAAGACCGTACCATTTTCTTTTACGAGTGGATACCATACGAAGAAAGAGAAGCGCTGTTGTGTGAAGCCGATATTGGTGTCACTCTTCATCCGCCACACATCGAAACTCGTTATTCGATTCGCACACGAGTACTAGATTATCTTTGGGCGCGTTTACCTGTACTTGTCAGTGAGGGAGATGTCACCAGTGAATGGGTAAAAGAGTATGGAGTTGGTAAAGCTGTCCCACCATTGGATGTAGAAGCAGTGAGAGTGGCGATCGCACAAATCTTAGAACGCCCCAAATCATCTTGGGCTTCAGCATTTGAACCCTTACGCGACTCCTTAAATTGGTCACAAGTCGTCGAACCTCTCCGCCGCTACTGTTTACAACCAGAGTACGCACCTGACCGACAAATACGTAAACTCGTCACACCGACCGTAGTAAAACGTGGTAAATTAGCGCGAGTCATTGAAATTTGGCGTACTGAGGGAAGTCGCGAACTTCTGCAACGTATTGGGAAAAAGTTTCGGCGGCGACTAAGCAATTCAAAATCACCGAAGACTTGATCCAAGGAAACCTGCGCTCAAACTTCTCTCAAAATTCAAAATTCCAAAATGTAAAAGTCAATAGAAACTACTAACTTGACATATCTCTACTTTTCTCTCTTATCTTGGCGTCCTTGGCGACTTGGCGGTTCGTTCAAATTATGAAAATTCTGCACGTTACTCAAGGTTATACCCCAGCAATTGGGGGTACAGAATTGCTCATTCAACGTGTTTCCGAAGAATTAGTTCGACAATTTGGCGATGAAGTCACAGTCTTCACCACAAATTGCTTCAATGGAGAAGGTTTTTTTAATCCAAAACTACCACGCTTGCAACCAGGTGACGAGGAAATAAATGGTGTCAAAGTGCGCCGTTTTCCAGTCAATAGCCGAATCAGCCAAATATTTCGATTTCCTCAAAAAGTTGCTTATCGTCTGCGTTTACCATTCAACCAGCATTTAAGAACAATAGCAGGAGGACCAATCATTCCTGGCTTAAAAAAAGCTATCCAAGAATATTCCGCTGATATTATTGCTGCTTCATCTTTTCCATTGTTACACATGTACGCAGCGCTTAACGGTGCTAGGGAGTCTGGAAGACCGTGTGTCCTTCATGGAGGAATACATCCGCAGGATGATTGGGCATTTCAACGCTCTAGAATTTATAGTGCTATTCAGCAATCTACTTATTATTTATCTAATACAAAATACGAAGCAGATTACGTTATCCAACAAGGAGTTTCACCTGAACGTGTAGCTGTCGTAGGAGTAGGAGTTGATCCAGAACCCTTTGCACAAATTTCCTCAACTCAAGCCAAAAACCATTTCGGTTTCAAAGAGCAACCAGTCGTAGGTTTTATTGGACAATTTGGAGGACACAAAGGAGTAGATACTCTTTTGCAAGCGATGACACTTGTTTGGAAATTTTTCCCTGATGTGCAACTTCTGCTAGCAGGAGCAAGGACAATGTTTGCAGAGAAAGTAGAAAATATTATCCATCAATTACCAGAGTCATATCAAAAGCAAGTCAAGCTTTACTATAACTTTTCTAATGAGGAAAAACCCCTCTTATTTTATGCTGTAGATGTGTTTGCTTATCCTTCTGGTTTTGAGTCTTTTGGAATTGCATTTCTAGAAGCTTGGGCTGCGAGTAAACCTGTGATTGGTTGTCGTGCTGGAGCAATACCTTGGGTAATAGACGAGGGAATAGATGGGCTTTTGGTAGATTATAAGAATCAAGAAATGCTAGCAGAAGCAATTATAGAGTTTTTAAAAAACTCTTCTTGGGCAACAACTTTGGGTAATGCTGGTCGTCAGAAAGTTTTATCAAGATACACTTGGAGTAAAGTCGCTCAGAATTTTAGAGAAGTTTATGTTGAAGCCATAAGACCAGATAATACCAAGTAGCCAACAAATAACAATAATGACAAACTGATATCAGGAGTAGCTTATACTCTAATTACACATCGCTATATAAAGAAGTTATCAAGTGGATTGAAGGATAATTCACTTCCTCGTTTTGGCATAATTTTAATTTCCTACCCCTATTCAATCACGAATAGGACTAAAGGAAACGACTATGAATATAGTGTGTAGAAATGGACATCTAGTTTCAGCAGGGTCAAAATTCTGTAACCACTGTGGTGATTCTGTGGTGATAGTACAATCCCAGGCAGTAAGTGCAACCTCACCAATAGAAAATGAGGATGAACCGTTGCAACCTGGGACATTCCTCCGTGAACGCTACATCATCCAGCAACAACTCGGTCAAGGAGGATTCGGGAGAACTTACCTAGCAGAAGACACGGGGCGGTTTCGTGAGAAATGTGTCATCAAAGAGTTTATGCCTGTAATGAAGAACACTGCTACCCTCAAAAAAGCAGAGGAATTGTTTCAACGAGAAGCCGCAACTCTTCACCAGCTTGAGCATCCACAGATTCCTCGATTCTGGGAGATATTTCGGCAAGAGAAACAGATTTTTATAGTTGTGGATTATATCGAGGGACGAACCTATAAGGAGCTACTTGAGCAACGCTTACAGCAAGGTCAATGCTTTAGTGACACAGAAATTTTAGAACTCCTTCAAAATCTGTTACCAATTCTCACTTATCTTCATAATCGAGGAGTCGTTCATCGAGATATCTCACCTGACAACATCATACTCCGTGCACATGACCATCTTCCTGTCTTGATTGACATGGGGGGAGTTAAACAAGTAGCACTCGAAGTCAGCACACTAACAGGTTCAGGACAAAATATGATGACTTCGTTGACTTGTGTGGGTAAAGTAGGTTATGCCCCAGATGAACAACTCCGCCTTGGATTAGTAGCTCCTCATAGCGATTTGTACGCTCTAGCAGTCTCAGTTCTGGTGCTTATGACAGGGAAAAAACCCCAGCAGTTGCTAGATCCACATACGCTGCAGTGGTTTTGGGAGAATGAACTGAGGTTAAACCCACTGTTGATAAAAACTCTTAGTCGAATGTTGGCACTAAGACCTAGCTCACGTTTTCAATCAGCACAGGAGGTTTTACAAGTTTTAAACCCCATTGTCTCTAGCAACAATCTTTCAAAGAAATACTCACAGCACCCAAAAAATTCTTCCCAGCAAGCTACCCAACCCTCTAATATTGGCAGACTGACTTTTGTTAAACAAAACTGGCAAGCTATTCCAAACCGCGTGAAGTTTCTAGTTCCAGCACTTGTTGCCATTACTGTAGGACTAATCTATGTTTTCTGGAAATATCAGCCGATTTTACTGTCGCTGGTGACACCAACAGATCTCAGTCGCGTTTCTAATTTGCAACTGCGTTCAATGCGTGAAGTGCAAAATGTGCCACAGGGTTTGTTCAACTACGGTGGTGCTCCTGCCTTTGCACCTGTCAATTCCGATAATATGAAAGATGCTATCAACCGAGCGCACCCAGAATTTCGCCTACGCTACACTGAACCCCCTAGTGGCAATCCTGGTTCCAGTACGGGTATCGAAATGCTGATCAAGGGTGAACTGACTTTTGCTCAAAGTGCTCGCACCCTTGAAGACGATGACTATAATAAAGCGAGAGCTAGGGGTTTTTCCTTAGAACAGGTGCCAATAGCTATTGACGGGGTTGTCTTCTACACTCATCCAAGCCTGACGATTCCTGGACTTTCCGTAGACCAACTCCAGGCGATTTTTAGGGGGCAGGTGACTAATTGGCAGCAGGTAGGGGGACCAAATATACCAATTGTAGCTGTCGGTTTGGATCCCAAAATTACCAGCGCACTCAAGTTACTGCTGGGCAGTGATGGCGACGACATCGGTTCCAATGTGAAGGTTGTCCGCGATTTCACCTCCGCTATTCGTAAGGTTGCCGCGACGCCAGGGGGGATTTCTTATGCTTCGGCTCCACTTATATTAAATCAGAAGACAATCCGTTCCATTGCGATCGCCAAAACTAACACCAAGCACTATGTGCAACCTTTTACAAATAATAAGCAAGTCAATCGACAAGCGTTTCAAGATGGCACTTACCCAATGACTCGCCGCTTTTTTATAGTCATCCGCCGCGATGACTCAGTCGATGAGAAGGCTGGAATTGCCTATGCTAGTATGTTGCTGTCTAAAGAAGGTCAGGGAATCATTGAGCAGACTGGGTTGGTTGCTATCCGTTAAAGTTAAGAAACTAATTGTTGTTGCCTTTAATAAGCATATTTTTTAAACTTCGGTTCCTATTGCTAAACGCAGTCCCCAGAATAAAATTAAAATTGCGATCGCCAACCAATCACCTCTTCTCAATCGTAAATCATGCCATTGCACACGATGTTCACTAGGACTCGTAAACCCCCGCACCGTCATAGCACTCGCCATTTGCTCTGCCCTGAGTAGCAAATTTTCCAACAGCCGTTCTGCTACTAACATCCAAACTTTAACAGCTCCTTTCAATCCTAACTTTTTCCAATTAATAGCTCTGGTCATTACAGAACGAATTAAATTCTGGATTTCTTCTAAAACGAGGGGAATAAATCGCAAAGATAAAGTTAAAGTCAAAGTTATTTCAGTCACAGGTAACTTCAAGCGTCGCAAGGGTTGCATTAAGCTTTCTATAGCAGCAGTGATTTCCTCTGTTGCAGTTGTCAACAGATACAGATTGCAACTGTAAATAAGGGTAAACCACATCGTACTCACACTGATTGCCAAATCCCATGAACGCCGAGTGACCTTAACTGGACCTTTGTCAAACAGCAGATACTTATAATCTTGCTGCTTATTGGCGGACATTGGTGCTGGAGTAGACTGACTCGAAGCTGATTGTTCTGTTAAAACTTGTTGGTTAGTCGGCAGGCGCGGTTGATACTTGATCCCAAGTCCATCAGGAGTGATAGCTATAACGATTAAAATAAAAAAGCAGAATGTCAACAGCCAGCCCATTTGCTGCTGCCAAACTCTTCGGGGGATTCTTGCTATTAAAGTAGCAACAATCAACAGTACCACCAACAGCACGCGCCATAAGTTATTGGCAAGAATGTAAGTTGTGAGAAAGCTCATCAACCAGATTAGCTTGACTCGTGGATCGAGTTTATGTAACCAAGTTTGAGGTTGTTCTAAGTAAAGCCCAATTGGCAGCGATCGCAGTAAATCCATTTATAATCATTAGTCGTTAGTGAGCCAGCACGGCGCAGGAGGGTTTCCCGACCTAGGTGACGGGCGTTCCCGAAGGGTCTTGGGGAGCCAGTTCTTGATGAGGGTTTCCCGACCTAGGAATCTGGCGTGGTTTCCCCCATGAGCGACTGCCGAAAGGGTTTCGCGACTTGAGGCGTCTGGCGTGGGGTTCCCCCCGTTGAAGCACCTGGCGTTTTCCCTCCGTAGGTGACGATCAGCCATCAGTCATTAGTCAATTGCCAAAGACTCATGACTGATGACTTGTGACCACTATTACACGCGGGTTGCTCGATTGGCATTAGTACCTTCGACTTCACGGGCTTTTTTACTCCGCCATAGTATACGGATAGGAGTTCCTTGAAAGCCCAAATGTTGCCGAAATTGTCGCTCGATATAGCGCCGGTAGTTATCGTTAAAGCGTTTAGAATCGTTGACAAACAATGCTATTGTAGGCGGTTGACTACTAACTTGTGTGCCATAGTAAATTTTGCCTTGGCGTCCAGCACGAGAGACTGTCGGCGAGTGCCAACCTATTGCTTCTTCCAAAACTTCGTTGATCACCGCTGTACTCACACGACGTTTGTGTGACTCGGCTGCTTTATCAACCAATTCCAAAATTTTTTCTACCCGTTGTCCAGTCAAGGCGCTGACAAAAATCATTTCTGCCCATTCAGTAAAATGCAGTCGTTCTTGCAGATGTTTTTCGTAATCATATATGGTGTAAGAGTCTTTTTCGACAGCATCCCACTTATTGACCACAATAATACAAGCTCGACCTTCTTCAGTAACCCGCCCAATTAATTTTTGGTCTTGCTCGGTGACACCATCAAGGGCATCTATCACCAATAAAACCACATCAGCGCGACGAATTGCTTTAAAAGCGCGGTTGATGCTAAAGAATTCCGGACCATATTCTACATTCTTCTTTTTGCGAATTCCTGCCGTATCAATCAAGCGGTAAATTTGCCCGTTTCGTTCCACAATAGTATCAATTGCATCACGGGTTGTACCAGAAATTGGGCTAACAATTGCCCTTGTTTCTCCCACAAAAGTATTCAATAAACTGGATTTTCCAACATTGGGACGTCCCACAATTGCTACTTTAATCTCGTTGGTTTCTGGTACTTCTGCTGTAGCAGGAAGGTAGTTAATCACTACGTCAAGTAAGTCTCCTGTACCACTTCCATGAATAGCAGAGATGGCGAAAGGTTCCCCCAAACCCAATTCCCAAAATTCGGCAGCTTGAATCAAACCTTGTTCTGGGGATTCGCATTTATTGACAGCTAGCAAAACAGGGACTTTTTGTTGTCGCAACCACTCAGCAATTTCTTCATCAGCCGGTGTTGGTCCTGTGCGACCATCTACTACAAAAATAGCAACACTTGCCTCTGCTAGGGCTGCCATTGCTTGTTGACGAATCAATGGTAAAAATTCGGTATCATCATTAAAGACTAAACCACCAGTATCAACAACTGTAAAGTCGCGATCGCGCCAGTATGCTGGTTTATAAGTGCGATCGCGCGTCACACCTGGTTGATCATGAACAATAGCAGATTGTTCCTCGGCAAGACGATTGACCAAGGTAGATTTGCCCACATTCGGGCGACCAATAATAGCAACTATAGGAAGACTCATAACCGGATGCACAATGCTCCAAATCTCTATTCTAGCGGTTTCAGCTGATACTATTGCCTGTTGCAGAAAAAACTCCGTAAACTTAGTTCACAGACAATAACTCACTTAAAAAGTTTTCTTAACTTTGGGTAACAAATTCTAATTATTCGTAACTACAAAAGCACCACCAACATTCAAAGCAATTCTGCCTCTTCAAAAACTTGTCTAACTGTTAACTCCAAACCAGGAAACAGAGTATCCACAATCGGCATATTATCACTGTAAACTTGACTTTCTTCAGCCGAGACAAAAACTTTGATAGTTATTGCTTCTGGATCGACAATCCAAACCCGTGACACTCCAGCATCAAAATAATCTCGTGCTTTGTCTTCAAATTCCTTCATTGTTTGGTCTGGAGAAATAATTTAGATTACCAATTCTGGAGGAACAGGACAAGCTTCATTGCGCTTCCAGCTTTTAGGTAAACTTTGGTAATCAATATAAGTCAAAGCGGGTACAGGTGCCCAATCTTGCCCCTGACGTTTTCAAATAATTGCCCACTTTGAACCGATTCTACCTTTTCCTTGACACCAAGTACGAAGCAAGAGTCACAGAGTTAATTATAAAGTCGAATGAAAGAATTTAGGAGAAACTTTAGGCACTGCATAACTATCTACAAACTCATAGTTGACATCTCCTTCTGGAAGCGCTCAAAAATCTTCTAATGTGATTTTTTTTCTGATACTTGTCTTAACCATAATAAGGTTACCTGTTGTTGATAAACATATTTTAAAAACTCTTGTTCTAAACCTTCTAGTTCAATACTGTTCAATCAAAACATATCGTTTTTTTCACAAATACCGAATACCACTTTCTAATCCTTGACAAACACCAGTCAGAAAATCTAAATCCAAAGTCTCAATAGTATCGCTGGGTTTATGATAGTTTGGATTTCGCATATTGGCTGTATCTGTCACCATCATTGCAGGATAACCTTGATCCCAAAAGTGTGCATGATCACTTCGTCGAGTCAGTGGAAGTATTAAACCTCTGTTAGGTACTGGTAGCCAATGGCTGGGTACGCCAACTTTACGAATACTGCGGCTAATAGAAATTAAGTCACGAATTGTGCGCCAATTGCCAATTAAAGCAATAAAATCGCCACGATTTGGGTAAAAGCGTTCTAAAGGAGATGGGTAAGTTTGCGAACCAGGGGTACGATCGCAATAGCCCAACATTTCTAGAGAAATCATTAACCGTAGCGGCTGATCTTGTTGTCGCAACTCGGCTGCATACTCAGAAGCACCAGAAGGACCTAATAAGCCGTATTCTTCCATATCAAAAGCTACCAGCCGCAGGGGATATTTTGTTGGTTGGGCAGCAAACATTCTTGCCAATTCCAGCAAAACTGCTATACCTGTAGCATTATCATCAGCGCCTGGCGTTCCAGGAACAGCATCATAATGGGCACCAATTAAAATAGGAGGCAAATCTCTTTTTTCGGACTCAGGTTGTGAAGGTAAATTCAAAATGAGGTTTTGACAAGTTTTGCTCCCGACTTTAAAGGTGTGGATTTCCACACTTCCCCATTGAGCAAATTGTTGACGAATGTATTCTTGGACAAAGAAATGTCCAGCAGTAGCTAGATAGGGATCGCGATCGCGGGCGATCGAGGTAAGGTGATTTTCGATTTCGTTCTTTAGATTCACAAATTAACTAACAAGGAACACTGTTTGACCATGTAATTCTCAACAGCAAGATACAATAAATCAAGCATTAGATCTAAACAAATTAATTTATAAGACACTATAGGAGAACAAAAACGCATGGGCAAGGTAGTCGGCATTGACTTGGGTACAACCAACTCAGTAGTTGCCGTCATGGAGGGTGGCAAGCCGGTGGTGATTGCCAATGCAGAAGGAATGCGAACGACTCCCTCCGTAGTTGGCTTCACCAAAGAAGGCGAAAGAGTTGTTGGGCAAATGGCACGACGGCAAACCCTCCTCAACCCACAAGATACCTTTTTCGCCGTTAAACGCTTCATTGGGCGCAGGTATGGCGAACTGAGTCCAGATTCCAAGCGAATCCCATATACTATCCGCAAAGATGAAGTTGGTAACATTAAAATTTCTTGTCCTCGTCTAAATAAAGATTTTGCTCCAGAAGAAATTTCCGCAATGGTACTAAAGAAACTGGCAGAGGACGCCAGTAAGTACTTGGGTAGTCCAGTGACAGGGGCAGTCATCACCGTACCTGCTTATTTTAATGATTCTCAGCGGCAAGCAACACGAGATGCTGGTAGAATAGCAGGTTTGGAAGTACTACGAATTCTCAATGAACCGACAGCCGCTTCTTTGGCTTACGGATTGGATCGCGGCAGCACTGAAACTATATTAGTCTTTGACTTGGGTGGTGGCACGTTTGATGTGTCGATTTTAGACGTTGGGGATGGAGTGTTTGAAGTCAGATCCACAAGTGGAGACACGCAACTCGGTGGTAACGATTTTGATAAAAAAATAGTCGATTGGTTGGCAGAGAAATTTTTGGAAACTGAAGGGGTAGATTTAAGACGCGATCGCTCAGCTTTACAACGTTTGTTAGAAGCAGCTGAAAAAGCCAAAATAGAACTTTCCTCTGTCAGCGTCACCGATATTAATTTACCTTTTATCGCTGCTGATCAAGAAGGCCCAAAACATCTCGAAACTCGTTTGACTCGTTCTGAGTTTGAAGGTTTGTCTGATGACTTACTTGGACGTGTACGCCTTCCAGTCAAACGCGCCATGAAAGACGCTGGTTTAACACCAGCAGATATTGATGAAGTAGTGCTGGTTGGTGGTGCTACCCGAATGCCAATGATACAGCAGGTTGTACGAGCAATGATTGGCAAACAACCCAACCAAAATGTCAATCCAGATGAAGTTGTGGCCGTAGGTGCAGCAATACAAGCGGGTATTCTCGCTGGTGAACTCAAGGATGTCCTGCTGTTAGATGTGACACCCCTGTCTTTGGGATTAGAAACCGTCAACGGCGTCATGAAAAAACTGATTCCCCGCAACACCACCATACCAGTACGCCGCTCTGATATTTTTTCCACATCAGAAAATAATCAAAATACAGTGGAAGTCCACGTCGTCCAAGGCGAACGGGAGATGGCAGTAGATAATAAGTCTCTCGGACGGTTTAAACTGTATGGTATTCCTCCAGCCCCACGTGGTATTCCGCAAGTACAAGTATCATTTGATATAGACGCCAACGGAATATTACAGGTGACCGCTCTGGATAGAACCACAGGCAGAGAACAAAGTATTACAGTTCAAGGTGCTTCTACCTTGAGCGAAGGGGAAATCAAGCAGGCAATTCAGGATGCTGAAAGATATGCTGAAATTGACAGAGAACGGAAAGAACGGGTAGAAAAACGCACTCGTGCTGAAGCATTGATTATCCAAGCAGAACGACAACTTAGAGAAGTGGCGTTGGATTTTGGCATGCAGCTTGCTCGCAGCCGCCGCCAAAGAATTGATAATATCTGCCGAGAACTGCGCGAAAGTTTGAAAGAAAATGATGACAGAGGGATTGACCAAGCTTACGCCGACTTGCAAGATGCCTTATATGATCTAAACCGTGAGATCCGCCAGTACTACGTTGATGATGAAGAGGATGACTTGTTTGGTACTATCCGTGAAATCTTCACTGGCGAAAAAGACCGAGATCCTCCCGGAGGAAACCGCCCAAGAGGCGATGATCGCGATTACCAAAGGGATACATACCGCGATTCGTTTGGAGGAAGCCGCCCAAGGGGCGATGGCGCAGAGCGCCCGCTGAGCCCTCCGGGCACGCTGCGCGAACGCGATGGGCGAAGCCCCGCCAGGGGCGATCGCGATTACTATGACACAGACAGGAACTATAACAAGGACTACAACAGAGATTATGACAGGAGAGATCGTTCCTCTGATAACACCGGTTCTTCACGCAAACCCCGTCCTAGCTACCAGGATAATTGGGATGATGACGATGATAATTGGTTATAACGTCTGATAGATATTAAGGCGGGAAACCCCGCCCCTAGTACCTCAAAAAAAGTATTAACAGATAAAATCAACAGAAAAAAAAGGTTGATTTTAAATTCGGATTTAGTAGTTTGTAAGAGGTAATAGGTAATTAGTTAGTCGTTAAAGAATTAATGAATAACCACTAAAAAAGTGAGAATTTAAAACTTAAAAATAAACAACTGAAACTATGCCAAATTTGCAGAATTTTCGGGATTACTACGAGATTTTAGGAGTAACGAAAGATGCGTCCAATGAAGATCTCAAAAAGAACTATCGACGGTTAGCGCGTCAGTATCACCCAGACCTCAATCCAGGAAACAAAGCAGCAGAAGAAAAATTTAAAGATATCGGAGAGGCTTATGAAGTTCTTTCTGACACAGCGAAACGGGCGCAATATGACCAATTTAGTCGCTTTTGGAAACAAAAAGGTTTTGACAAACAAGCAGCTTCACGAGAAAACGGCTGGAATCGTACAAACGGTCGTACCCGCAATCAAGAGGTAGATCCTGGTAGATATTCTGATTTTGATAGTTTTATCAATCAAGTCATTGGTGTAGGTGTTCGTAAAGACACCAAAAATGGAACTTCCACAACTGGAGTAGAGAGTGATCCCTTTAGTTCCACAAACAGAAAAGTTCAATACACAGTTAATTCTCGCCCCACTCGCCGAGATATAGAAGCAAGACTAACGTTACCATTGGAAAAAGCATACAAAGGTGGAAGCGAGAGGATTCGGCTTGAAGATGGGCGTTCGCTCGAAGTCAATATGCCTCCTGGTATGGTCACAGGTCAAACCATCCGCCTGAAAAACCAAGGTATCAATGATGGCGATTTATACTTAAAAATTACAGTAAACCCTCATTATTTATTTAAAATAGAAGGCTCAAATGTTTTTTGTCAGGTTCCAGTCACTCCCACTGAAGCAGTTTTAGGAGGACAGATAGAAGCGCCAACCTTAGACGGACCAGTAAAAATGTCTATTCCCCCCGGTGTACGTTCAGGTCAACGCTTCCGTCTTGCCAACAAAGGTTACCCCAAGGAAAACGGTGAACGTGGTGACCAATTGGTAGAAATTCAGATCGTAGCTCCAAAAAATATTACTGAACAAGAACGTGAACTTTACGAAAAGTTACGACAGATAGAAACCTTTAAACCCCGCACCGATTTGGTAAAATAGCGATGATGAATCGTTAATTGTTGGTAGTCGTTTGTGACCAAGCCTAAGGGCCCTTTGCTGTCTGGTACGCCAACGAAGCCGGTGTAGGGGTGTAGGGGTGTCAGGGATAATTAGCCCCTACACACGCCAGATACCTAGGTCGGGAAAACCTCCTATGGCACTTTGTGCCACGCTTCGCTATCAGTACTGGCTCCCCTATACTCTTACCCCCTTACATGCCTAGTAGCTGACAACTCACAACCAACAACCAATCACAGACTCGTGACGGATTTAAACTGCTGAGGGAATAATTAGGTTTAGAATATTAGAAAAAACGTTTAGCTAGGTGAGTGAAACGGCTGTGAATCAAAATGGGGCAATGCCACAAAGCAGCAAACCAACCTATTACTCCCTTCTAGGACTGCATCCCTCAGCATCGGTAATTGAAATCCGTCGTGCTTACCGGGAATTGAGCAAGCACTATCATCCAGATACGACAAAATTACCCACTGCTGTAGCAACTGCCAAATTTCAGCAACTCAACGAGGCGTATGCTACCTTAAGCAACCCAGAACGGCGGCTTAGCTACGACCTGAAAATTGGCTATTCCCGCTTTGGAGTCATCCAAGCACCCCCCGACTTGAATCACCCAGTTTCCTATTCTTACGACTGGTCTAAATCAGCTTACCTTGACGCCAGCGATCGCCCACTCAGCGCTGGTGAAATCTTTGCTTTGTTTATTTTAGGATTAACCCTTTTGGGTTGCTTGTTATTGGCGATCGCGATCGGCTTAACCCGTGGTGAAGGTGCCTTTCAAACACAAAGACTACATACTCCAGCAATACAACAACCCAATACCACTATTTCTCAACCAAGTGTCCCTTCAGAAATTCCAAATTAAAAACTAATTTTTAACTTTTTACCGAAAAGCTGGGTCTAAAGCCCCGTCCTTTTAGGACGGCTTTTCCAGAATTGACAGCGTATCCAAAAATACGGGATAATAATATTGCCCATAGTCTAAAAGACTATCGTGAGGCAGAGTTGGGTGCTCCCCATCTACAATGCTCAGCTGAGTGCGACATAGTGTAGGAAAGAGTAAAAAGCAATTGAATAAATCCTTTCAAACGCGGTCGGGCAGTCCGTGTGCGCTTGTGGACGTATCCAAACGGGGGTATTTTGAATGCTTGCATTTGAAGACCTAGGGAGGACGGATGAAGCAAGAATCCTCGCGCCTAAAGGTGCGATGAGTGTCAATATTGACTCTTGACTGAAATTATGGCTCTTCCTCCCCCGGAAACACCGTTATACAACCATGCTCTCCCCCAAATTGAATATTGGTTGAGAGAGCAAGGCTGTCAACGAGATGAACAACAACTGCATTGCTGGCGGCTACAGCGATCTACTTGGCAAGCAGAACTCTCGCTAGATATTGAGCAAATCATCGTGCGGTATCTCAAAGCTGGAGATGATGGACAAGATATCCAACGTGCGTTCAAGTATTCCCTCAGTCGAGAGGACATAGAACGGGCTGTTTTTTCCGGACCATAGAAGAAGGATACACAAGGTCAGGCAGTGTGAGAGTAAGGTAAAAAGAGGAAACGAGGCGCTCTTGTGGGGTGTTGGGGGGGAAGAAAAGAACATTAGCTCTTCTTCTGCCTTCTCCCTGGTCCGGTACTCATCCCCTCTTATCACACTTTGCCGAACCTACGCTCTCGTTGCTGATAAGCGCATAGGGCGCGATAAAATTCATTGCGGTTAAAATCCGGCCACAAGGCTTCTGTAATATAAATTTCTGCATAAGCGATTTGCCAGAGAAGGAAATTCGAGACCCGCATTTCCCCACTTGTACGGATTAATAAATCTGGGTCACAAACCCCTTCTGTATAGAGGTGACGTTCAAATGTTGCCTCATCAATTTCATCTGGTTGAAGCAAACCTTGCTGTGCTTTATGAGCAATTGTACGGCACGCCTGTAAAATCTCCTGTCTACCTCCGTAATTGGTTGCGACGGTGAATTTTATACCGCGATTGTTTCTTGTTTCTTCCATTGAATGAGAAATTTCTTTTTGAAGCCCAAGAGGTAAAACACTCAAATTACCCACAAATCTAATTTGAACATTTTCCTTCATCATTTCACGCAGTTCTTGGCGCAAAACTCGCTGAAATAAAGTCATCAAAAAATCGACTTCTTCGGTTGGTCTTCCCCAGTTCTCAGTTGAAAAAGCATAAGCTGTTAGCGCTCCAATTCCCCAATCATCACAACAACGTAGTAAATTTTTCAGCGCATCTACACCAGCTTTATGACCCATAATCCGGGGAAGACCTTGACGCTTAGCCCATCGACCATTGCCATCCATAATGACTGCAACGTGTCTGGGCAAGAATTCTTGTTTCAAGTCAGAGGGCAAATCTCGTAGTTCAGTGTGTTGTGCTGTCATTTTTTATCTCGTCGCGAAGCGGTCGATGGTAATCCGAGTAAACGTGAAATGAGTGCTAGTACCTTACTACGAATTTGACGACCCAAACTTAACAAACCAGGAGCACCAGGTTCGCGATCCACATTTGGAGAAAAGCGAGTATCGAGAGACTCTTTGAGCTTTGTGATCGTCAGCGGTCTATTTAAGGTACCTCGTTCCGCTAAGGAAATAGAACCCGTTTCTTCTGATACAACGACACAAATGCAATTTTCGACCCGCTCAGTAATTCCCATCGCCGCTCGGTGGCGTGTTCCCAACTGGCGTGAGGCTGTGCGTCCCGATAGCGGTAAGATTATACCTGATGCCACAATCCGTGAGCCACGAATTAACGTCGCCCCATCGTGTAATAAAGTTTTCGGCTGAAAAATTGTCTGTATAAGTTCCTTTGACACTTCGGCATTCAGCTTTACTCCTGGCACAGAAAAATCCCGCTCATCAATAGGACCAGTGGTTTCCAAAATGAGCAAAGCTCCAATTCGATTTTTTGACAGTTCTCTAACAGCATCAACAATTTCATCAATGACACTATTGTATTTGGGAACCGCCAGACGGGATGGTTGAAACAACTGCTGGAATTCACCGCGTCCTAATTGTTCCAAAAATCGGCGGAACTCTGATTGTAGAGCAACCGCCATTGCCACAGCACAGCCAATTACTAACTTTTCCAGTACAAAGTTCAGCAATAGTAGATGCAATCTGCTGCTGATTGCTGATGCGAGCATCAGAACAATAAATCCTCTAACCATCCACAATGTCCGGCGCTCATTAATAATGATAAGTATCATGTACGTGAGCGCCAGTACTAACCCTATATCCAGAGTCCCAATCAGCAAGGACTGTGACCTTTCTAGGTTTGTCAGCCATTGCGTCCACCAATCTCCCATGACTCTGGATTTAACCTTTTGCCTCTAATAAAGTGAATCAACAGTTAACAGCTCATAGCGTGATTAATTAATGAATGCCACTTGCGTGCTTTCTATAGTCTACTTACACAGGCTTTCCCCGAAAGCATTGCTTTTGTGTTCCTGTTTACCTGCTTCTTCTGGCAGGAGCTAATATCCTACGCGAAGAGACGCTTGCGCGTATGCTTTTGGCGTACGCTTGCGCCTACGGCAATTGCGCTACTGTCGGGAAACCCGTAAAAGTTTACCCTGAGCGCAGCCGAAGGGCACACTGCCTAATTCCACAGCGTTCCTTGCAGGAAACCTGAAGGACGCAGTGGCTCGTAATAACTAGCTTTTAAGTCTTTGCGGTAGGCAGTCCTGTCGAATTAAGTCCTGATAAGTTTCGCGTCGCAAAATCAAGTTTGCTTCGCCATTCGCTACTATAACAGCTGCCGGTCGGGGCAGACGATTGTAGTTAGATGCCATACTGTAATTGTAAGCACCAGTCGCAATAACTACAAGAATATCCCCAGATTCAATTTTTGGCACTCGGGCATCTTTTATTAGAATATCCCCAGATTCACAATGTTTGCCAGCTATTGTTACACTTTCTGTTATTGGAGCAGACATTCGGTTAGCAACGACTGCGCGATACACAGACTGGTATGTGATTGGCCGCGGATTGTCAGACATTCCTCCATCAACTGCTACATAGGTACGTATTTCTGGAATTACCTTGGATGAACCAATAGAGTATGCTGTCACACAAGCTGTTCCAATCAGTGAACGCCCTGGTTCAGATAATAATTTGGGCAAAGGCAAATTGTTTGCAGCACAAGCTTGTTGAATAACTTCACAAATCGGTTTCACCCACTCTTCTATGCTAGGTGGATCATCCGATTCTGTATACTTAATCCCTAAGCCGCCTCCCACATTCAACTCTTTGATCGATAAACCATATCCAGCAGCTTTATTTAGCCACTGCACCATCACCGCAGCTAAATCTTGATGAGGTTGACGTTCAAAAATTTGGGAACCTATGTGAGCATGTAATCCCAGACAGTTAATCACAGATTGTTGACTGACAAAAGTAAACAAATCATCTAGTTGATTGGGATCAAAGCCAAATTTGCTATCTAAATGTCCCGTGCGAATATACTCGTGGGTGTGACATTCGATACCTGGCGTTAAACGCAACATGATGCGGATAGAACGTTGTGTTGCTGTTTGTTTAGCTATATCCACCAAAGTACGTAACTCATACCAGTTATCTACTACAATGATGCAGCCAGACTCAATGGCAAAAGTTAGTTCTTGGTGGGATTTATTATTGCCGTGGAAATAGATTTTATCGGGATTGACACCCGCACTCAGGGCTGTATAGAGTTCACCCCCAGAGACGACATCTATTCCTAAACCAGCATCGTGTGCGATCGCACAAACAGAAATACAACTCCACGCTTTGGAAGCGTACAGTACCTGAGATTCCCCCTTGTAATAACGTTTGAAGCTGTCTTGATATTGACGACAAGCTGTTCGCAGGGTTTGCTCATCTAAAATATAGAGCGGTGATCCAAATTGTTCAACTAACGTTGTGACGTCACAACCGCCAATTTCGAGATGATCATGATTGTTAACTCTGGCTGTTAACGGCAAAAGTTGCTGATTTGGTGAAAGACTGATGTTTTGAGGGTTTGCTTGTGGTAAATACTGACTACCAGAATATTGAACCCCAGCAGGGTGTGTCGATACCATAACTATAAGATTTGTCCTTCTCTAAATTATAGGCGTGAGTAATTCCTCCGCTTCTCAGTTTACAAAGGCGTTGTACTTTTACGAATAAGTGTGAGCAAATTAGAATTAGAAATCAAACACCTCACTTCAGCAGATTTGAGTGCAGTGCTGGAACTCGACCAAATCTGCTTCGGTGGTTTATGGACTCTCGAAGGCTACCAACGCGAGTTAGATAGCCCTAACAGTGATTTATTGGGTTTGTTCTCTGGTGTATCTGTTGTCAGGCTACTAGGAATAAGTTGTTTTTGGTCAATTTTAGATGAAGCTCACATCACTATCTTGGCGGTTCATCCTCAATACCACCGTCAAGGTTTTGGACAGGCTCTTTTGTATTCTGTGCTGAAAAATGCTTGCAGACGCGGTTTAGAGCGAGCAACCCTCGAAGTGCGAGCTTCTAATTCAGCAGCAATTTCTTTATATGAAAAATTTGGCTTTAAAATAGCCGGGCGGCGGCGGCGCTATTACAAAGATGATGAAGACGCGCTGATTTTATGGCTTGGAAATTTGCAACAGCCACAATTTCAGAAAACTTTATATGACTGGGACATTATCATTCGCGATCGCTTGACAAAAGCATCCTAGTCCTCTTACTTACCTGCTTTGATGAAAATTTCTGTTTATTTTCTAAAATAACATAAGAAAATCTCATAAAGTTCAAAAAAAGCTTGAGATGAAACTGAGAATATGATATTAGGTGTTATTTGGGATTGAATAAAAAACTTTTTAATCCAGCCACTTATTATCCGTGGTCAAGCCTAAAAAGGTAAATAAGATTACGCTCCTCAGCACACTGACCGTACAAAAGTAAAGAAAATTAAATAAAAGTCATGAAAAATTAGCAATTGTCCCACCAAGCTGGGTCAAACATTGTCGGATGTCTATTTGTTTATACAAGCATCCGCAATCTTTGCCTGTGCTAAAATCAGCGTACCGGCACGACGCAGGTGATGGGATGAATGCCATATGTTTGAACGCTTCACAGAAAAAGCCATAAAGGTAATTATGCTAGCCCAAGAAGAAGCTCGCCGTCTTGGGCATAATTTCGTAGGTACCGAGCAGATCCTCCTGGGTCTGATTGGAGAAGGTACCGGAGTAGCGGCTAAGGTGCTGAAGTCTATGGGTGTCAATCTCAAAGACGCTCGGATTGAAGTAGAAAAAATCATAGGTCGAGGCTCCGGCTTTGTCGCTGTGGAAATTCCGTTTACGCCACGGGCAAAGCGCGTTCTGGAACTATCCTTGGAAGAAGCGCGCCAATTAGGGCATAACTACATTGGCACCGAGCATCTGCTGTTGGGCTTGATCCGAGAAGGGGAAGGTGTAGCAGCCAGAGTTCTAGAAAACCTAGGAGTGGACCTTTCTAAGGTAAGAACCCAAGTGATCCGAATGCTGGGAGAAACAGCTGAGGTGAGCGCTGGTGGTCAACCACGTGGAAATAAAACCCCGACATTGGACGAGTTTGGCTCAAATCTGACCCAAATGGCAGCAGATGGCAAACTCGATCCTGTAGTAGGACGCGCCAAAGAAATTGAACGGGTGATCCAGATTTTGGGTCGGCGGACAAAAAATAATCCCGTCCTGATTGGGGAACCAGGGGTAGGTAAAACCGCGATCGCCGAAGGTTTAGCACAACGCATTGCTAATAAAGATGTCCCCGACATCTTAGAAGACAAACGTGTGGTAACCCTGGATATCGGTTTACTTGTCGCCGGAACCAAGTACCGGGGTGAATTTGAAGAACGCCTGAAAAAAATCATGGATGAAATCCGTCAGGCGGGCAATGTTGTTCTCGTGATTGACGAAGTCCACACCTTAATTGGTGCAGGTGCGGCAGAAGGCGCAATCGATGCAGCAAATATCCTCAAACCCGCCTTGGCGCGAGGTGAATTGCAATGCATCGGAGCCACAACTCTAGATGAATACCGCAAACACATCGAGCGGGATGCAGCCCTAGAGCGCCGCTTCCAGCCAGTCATGGTGGGTGAACCGTCAGTTGATGAGACGATTGAGATTCTCTATGGACTGCGCGAGCGCTACGAACAGCACCACAAGCTGAAAATCTCCGATGAAGCTTTGCTTGCAGCGGCGAAGTTATCTGATAGATATATCAGTGACCGTTACCTTCCAGATAAAGCAATCGACTTGATTGACGAAGCAGGAAGTCGGGTTCGCTTGATTAACTCGCAATTACCCCCTGCAGCTAAAGAATTGGACAAAGAACTGCGTCAGATTTTGAAAGAAAAAGACGATGCAGTCCGCGCTCAAGACTTTGATAGAGCTGGGGAGTTGCGCGATCGCGAAATGGAAATCAAAGCCGAAATTCGCGCCATTGCTCAAAGCAAGACCAACGGTAGTCGCACTGAAGGTGACGAACCTGTCGTTACCGAAGAAGACATTGCTCACATTGTCGCTTCCTGGACAGGAGTTCCGGTGAACAAACTCACCGAATCTGAATCCGAGAAGCTGCTGCACATGGAAGACACCCTGCATCAACGCTTGATTGGTCAAGAAGATGCTGTCAAAGCAGTTTCACGTGCAATTCGTCGCGCTCGTGTCGGTTTGAAAAATCCTAATCGACCCATTGCTAGCTTCATTTTCTCTGGTCCAACAGGTGTAGGTAAAACCGAGTTAGCAAAAGCTTTGGCTTCTTACTTCTTCGGTTCCGAAGAAGCGATGATTCGCCTAGATATGTCGGAATATATGGAGCGCCATACCGTCAGCAAGCTGATTGGTTCGCCTCCTGGTTATGTCGGATATAACGAAGGTGGTCAACTGACCGAAGCTGTGCGTCGTCGTCCTTACACAGTTGTGCTATTCGACGAAATCGAAAAAGCACACCCCGACGTCTTTAATATGCTATTGCAAATTTTAGAAGACGGTCGCTTAACCGATGCGAAAGGTCGCACCGTAGACTTCAAGAACACCTTGCTGATTTTGACTTCCAATATCGGTTCCAAGGTAATCGAGAAGAGTGGTAGCGGCTTCGGCTTTGATGTCGCTGAAGATCAAACAGAAGCGCAATACAACCGGATTAAATCCTTGGTTAACGAAGAACTCAAGCAATACTTCCGTCCTGAGTTCCTCAACCGACTGGATGAAATCATCGTCTTCCGTCAATTGAGCAAAGAAGAGGTCTCTCAAATCGCCACGATCATGCTCAAGGAAGTGTTTGGTCGCTTGACAGAAAAAGGCATCACACTGGAAGTCACCGATAGATTCAACAACCGTCTCATCGAAGAAGGTTATAGCCCTAGCTACGGCGCAAGACCATTACGTCGGGCAATTATGCGCTTGTTAGAAGATAGCCTAGCGGAAGAGATTCTGTCTGGTCGCATTAAAGATGGTGATACAGCCATTGTTGATGTGGATGACACTGGTAATGTGATTGTCAGAGCTGAACAGCGCCGGGAATTGTTGACCCCTGTCGTTGAATAGAAACAAAGAAGACTTAATATTTCTTTATTCTTCTGATAAAACAAAGGTAGAGCATCCAACAGCTCTACCTTTTTTTGTATTTCATCTTTTGATTAGTTGAATTTATAAATTTGAATAAAAATAATATTTTATTCTATCAATCAACTTATTTAAAGTGAAAACATCAAGTACTTTAGTGGAGGCTTCATAGAAGTAAAGCCGCCGAACTCTGGTGAAGAAATCAAACGTGAACTACCCCGCCGTATAGGCGGACGGGGCTTCTGTACTCATAGGCGAGTGCCCTAAATGAGACTTTCGTCCCATCTTGGGTCTTACCTCCCCTCCTACAGCACCAGACGGCTGAACCTTCCGCCCTTACGGGTTCGCGAGTTGCTCCACTTGGGGAGACCCCAAGACCGCACTGGCTCACCTTTAGCACTTCGACACCGCTCAGTGCAAGCATTCTGATTCCTTCCGCTCTAATGTTGATGGCTGCATTACCATCTCGATCATGATGAGTACCGCAATGAGGGCAAGTCCATTCCCTCACATCTAACGGCATTTCACCCATCTGATAGAAACAATTAGAGCACAGTTTAGAACTGGGAAACCATCTGTCAATTTAAACCAACTTTGCACCTTCGCGTTCTAGCTTGTAAGCTAAAAAGTTGGTAAAAGTTCCCCATCCACAATTAGATATTGCTTTTGCTAACTTGTGATGGGGATGTAAGACCAAAGTCTTCAGGACGTAAAAAATCTATGAAGGCTGAGGCAATCCCCAATGAATTGGGAAGCTTACACTGACCTAACGGTACAGTGTAGGTAGTTCACTCGTCAATCTGCCAAAAGTCCTTGGTCACATTTTCATCCAAAATCTTCTTTGGTCGCACAATCACAATAATTTTCCCAAGTATGGGAATTTCCGGTGCTGTTTCAAACCATTGGAAATCTAATTCACCAGAGTTATCAACAACAAAGTAACTGTTAGAGTCCCATTCTCGCTCTTGCCGATCTACAACAACTAACACAGGTTGTGAGGAATTTTGTGTTTGGTTGGGAAAGCTATTGCTCTTGCACAAAATCACCACTGGATCTTCTGCACTCAACAAAATCTGCCAACCTGGTAACGCTACCCAAGCTTGCTCTCCAGCAAACTTGACCATACCAAATGGTTCTATCCCTTCTACTATGGGTACTGCTTTGAAATCTTGTGCGGTTATTGGCAACTCACCCACAACTGGTATCATACGCGGTAATTCTTCCTCAGAGTCCAGGCGATAAAAGGGCAACAAGGGAGCAGGACGTTTGGGGACTACCGTAAAATCTGTTAATAACTGTTCGATTTGCTTCCTTGCTGTTTGTGAGTGAGCGAAACGTAAACCTTTTGCTATCAGGCGGGAGCGTTCTTGTAAGTCTGAGTTTTGGCGGGCGAGTTTCCAACAGTGATATGCTACAGCATCTCCCGGATGACTTTCAAACCCCTCTGGTAGGGTACCAAAGCGAGAGAAATCCTTTACTGCTTTGGCGACTTCCCGCGCCTCATCAATGTCAAGTTTGTGCAGGAAGGTGAGTTCTGCAGCTGCTGCGCGTTCTTCTTGGGTGAGTAGGCGTAGTTCGTACAAAACATCACTACCTCGTGTTGAGTAATGCGATCGCGCTGCTTGAGATGCACCAACCTTTTCTATGGAATTGTATACTTGAGAGCCAACAACGACTTGATTTTGTTGTATCGGCTCAAATCCAGTTCCTTCAAATATGGCTTGGGGATCATAACCAAGTTTTTGCAGTTGGGCGATCGCAATTCCCCATTCCACCCAGGTGCCTTGCTTTTGTCTGAGCTTTCGCACCAATTCTTGTGCGATTTCACTATTATCCGAATTTTGAGGATTGGGTGGTTGGTCAGTCATAATCCACTAACAACTTCAAGGGAGAGCAGTTCATTGCTTGTTGCATTTTACCAAAAACGGTGATTCAAATCGCCTCCGTCTTCATACGCTCAACCGATGTTTCTTTATATTTCCTGTAGCTGAGTATTTCTATCGATTCAGCAAGTGAAGTTTTACAATATTATTGCTTACGTCTTATAGCAAAATGTTTTTTCTTTTTTAAATTACGTTTTTATACTGAAAAATCAAAATTAGTCGCCTAATTTTTTTCGTATAAATAAGTAAAAAAGATTTAAATAGTCAATTTATTCACAAATGATCCGGGTATCTGCTGCTTCTGCTTGTATGATGTTTCCAAGCGAAGCTGGTATGAAATATAACAAAATTGTCCGATAAGGATTTAGAAAGTTTTTATGGATAATCAAACTCCTGAACTGGATAAGATTCGCCATCCATTATTGAGTATAGAAAAACCAAAAAAGCAAAAAATTTTGGTAGTTGATGACGAACAAGATAATCTCGATTTACTTTACCGCACCTTCCGCCGCGACTTTCATGTCTTGAAAGCAGACAGTGGTATGAAGGCTCTGCAAATCTTAGCAACTGAAGGGGAAGTAGCTGTGATTATATCCGATCAACGAATGCCCCAAATGAAGGGAACTGAGTTTCTAAGTAAGACAGTGCCTCAGTTTCCAGATACCCTAAGAATTATCCTTACAGGTTTTACTGATGTTCAAGACTTAGTAGAGGCGATTAATACAGGACAGGTTTATAAGTTTATCACCAAGCCTTGGGATCCAGGGCAATTGAAGGCAGTTGTCCAACAAGCAGCCCAAACTTACGATTTACTCAAGCAACGTACAGAAGAATTGCAACGTGCTCACGCTCAAATAGCACTACTGAGTGTTTTAGTGCAGGTTACTCAAGAATATACTTGTTTGGAAACAACTCTCAACTCCATTGCTAGGGCATTTGGTGAAAATTTTGCAACTCATAACTGTATATTGCAGTTAGTAAAGGGTAATACCTTGGCTGCAAATCAAGGAAGTTACAGTACGACAGGTAAAGTGAAAAACTGGCTCGCTCAAGATCCACTTACAATTGAGGCGATAAGCCCAAGGCTTGACGCACAGCGTATCGTTACTCACGAAATGCAAATCTCGCTCAATGTACTTAATGACGAAAAGTTGCTTGGTGTTGCTGACTACTGCGATAACAAAGTTCAAGCACATCTGGTTATTCCGATAACCTATTGCCAAGAAGTATTGGCAGTCTTATCACTACAGTGGCAAGAACCCCAGACTTTGAGCGAAGATGAACTTAAATTCCTTGATTTGTCTGCTGAAGTGATAGCGATCGCGCTGCGCGCAGTATCTGCTCATGATGAAGCTCCAGCAGGAAGCGCTACCATTGGCTATGAATGACACAAAGTGGCGATGAAACAACAAAATAAACGCTAATCCAAATTTAAGTTTACAGGAAATTTATAGAGATAGCTCCAAAAAGTTCGTTTTGCAGCAGCAACACATTACCCTGTTGCAAACGATATGATGGGAATGCTAGTAATAACGAAAGCTTAGTTGTTAATGATTAGTTATTAGTACTTTGCTTCTAATGCTAATGACTAATGACTAATGAACGGCACTTGCTACAACGGAGGGAACCTCCCTATGCCTACGGCACGGCTGCGCCTATCGGGAACGCCCGTCGCCTCTGTGGGGAAACCCCTTCGGGTTCGCCAGATGCCTGCGGAGGGAGACCCTCCCGCAGCACTGGTCTCACCTCCTGCAGCGCTGGATTCACCCTTCGGGTTCGGCAGTTGCGTCTCCCCTTGGGAGAAGCAATCATGCGAACAAGTCGGGAAACCCGAACGCCCTTCGGGTATCTCCTGCGGAGACGCTACGCGAACGCAGTCGCCTCTGTCGGGAGACCCCTTCGGGTTCGCCAGATGCCTGCGGAGGGAGACCCTCCCGCAGCACTGGTCTCACCTCCTGCAGCGCTGTCTCACCAGATACCTCTGTCGGGAAACCCTCATCAAGTACTGGCTCACGCCACATGCCTCAACGCGCTTAACCCGCGCACGGCAGTGGCTCCCCAACGCACTGCCTCACCGCAACGCAGTGGTTCCTAATAAGTAATGACTAATGACTTTGGATTGGTCTCATCTTTGGCTTTATGTCTCTCCCCCAATAGTGGGTGGAATTATTGGCTACTTCACTAACGATATAGCCATCAAAATGTTATTTCGTCCCTACCGTGCAATTTACATCGGTGGACGAAAGATACCTTTTACACCTGGATTGATTCCCCGCAACCAAGAACGGCTTGCTAAGAATGTCTCAGATACGATTATGGGGTCGCTACTGACACCCCAAGAGTTGCAAAAACTAGCGCGGCGATTGTTGCAAACAGAACGCATCCAAGGAGCAATTCTCTGGATCTTGCGACTGGCAATTGACCAACTAAAATCCGATAAAGAGCAGAAAACTGCTAAAATATTGTCGGGAATTTTACGGGATTTGTTAGGGGAATCCTTACCGCGTCTTTTGAAGGTGTTGGCGCGGCGGGAAGACTTTTTAGAGGCGCAAGTTAATCAAATTTTTGACCAGATATTACTGGACTTTCAATTAACCGACGAACAAGCCACTCGTCTGGGTGATTGGTTGTTACAGGTTGTCATACCGCCGGACATTTTGCGACTAGCAGTTATTGACTTTTTGACGGATCGCACGATTCAAACTATTGACGAAAGTTTTCGGGAAAAAACCAGCGGTACTTATTGGGTTGTGGCAAATCTGTTTGGTTTACGCAATACTTTGACGCGCCTACGGACTTACTGCTTGGATGAGAAAGATGCTACCAATACTCGCTTGCAGGAATTGATTCAACAGTTACAGCTGCGGGATCGCCTTAAGCAACTTCTACAAAGTTTTTCTTTGGAAAGTTTACCAATAGGTACAGTACGACAGCTGCGAAAGACGACACGCGAAACTGTCCGTAATTACGCGCAAACGCGTGGTAGTGACTTACTCCAAGGATTAGGTAGTTCCGTTGACTGGGAAAATGTCGCTATGTTGCTGGTGAATCGCCTCAGTTCCTCTCCTGTTGTGAATGCTTCACTCGAAGTAGTCAGTAAAGAACTGGCTCTTGTTTTAGAGCGGTATTTTGAGAAAGACTTGGAAGCAATTGTAGCTCAGGCAATTCCCATTTTGGCAATTGACCAAGTGATTGTTGACCGCGTGAAATCAACTTCACCTGCTGATTTAGAAGCAGCAATAGAAGGGATTGTTAAAAATGAGTTGCAGGCAATTGTGAATTTGGGCGGCATTTTAGGCTTTGTTGTTGGATTGGTGCAAACAACGTTTTTGTTATTTGCTCAATAGACTTTTTGCTACAAGATTATTTTTCAGCAAATACAGTTGCTAATGACAAAATTGATCACCAAGGCAAGAGACGTTGTATGAAATGTCTCTATATGTTGGCTCCCTACATCATTCAAGTGGGTTTAGCTTACGATGAGAGGAGAGCGTCAATATAGGTCTTTGGTGTGATGCAATTTGGTATATCATAAACATATAAATGATAGAAGTCACAAAAAATCGTGCCATTACTAAGTGATCTAATCAGTTGAAAAACTATCTGTGTGCAACATGATGAAAGCAGCACAATTCAAAAACTGGCTCCAACAAAGCCGCTATGGCAATGGAGGAAGTGCTTATTTGTTTGCACCGATGGTGAATTTTAACGTGATGGCAGAAGTCGGAGATGCTCCCCCCTAGTACTAGTTACACCTGATTATAAACATCAACAGAAACTCAATAACAATCAGATGTGTTTTTCTGTAAGTGCATGGAGAAAAAAATGAGCTTCATCCTATCCAATCTGATCTTGAATTGTTGTGTTAAAAATCAGGTTAAAGAATTCCATCGGGTGAAATAAATTATAGCTTTTGGGCAAGAAGTAACTTTCCTTTTCAACAGGAATGTCACCAGTAGGCGATAAGCCGGAGGCTTGACGCTACGCGTATCGCAAACTTTGATTGGCATAAAGCAACTAAGGATGTGCGGGAAGTTCTCTTATCCTCAACTATGGAGTAAGAAAAAATAATTTGTATCAGGGATATATTTTAGGGCAAATTAACCAATAATTTGATGTTTTAAGCAATCAGTTAAAAAACAGAACTCTAATTTAGATGTCGTCTACCAAGTAAAAGGTCAAAACTATGACAGTTCAAGAACTTGAGCAACAACTTGATATTGACCAATTGTCTACTACGTCACCTACAATTTGGTCACGCACCATAGAGTTGGCCATAACTAGTCTCATGGGATGGGTTCCTCGTCCCGTTGGTGTTCTATTGCGGCGGCTATCTTATCGTCCAATATTTGCTCGCATGGGTCGAGGAGTTTACATTCACACAGGAGTTGAGCTTCTTGGAGGCTGTTCGATTGAAGTTGGTGATTATGTTAAAATTCTGCGAGACGTATTCTTTGATATGAGAGCGCCAAATAGCTTGTTACGTATTGGTAATAAGGTTTGTATTGATCGCGGTGTTGATATCAAAGCGACTGTTTGTGATTGTCTGATTGATATTGGTGATGGTTCCTATTTAGGTCCCTACGTTTGTATGGCTGGTCCTGGTCATATAAAAATTGGTAAGGAATGTCTGATTGCATCTCATACAAGCATTTACGCTAACAATCATAGAGAGCATGGATTAAGCCGTGAAGGGATTGAAATTCAAGACAAATGTTGGATAGGTTCTGGAGTTAGAATTTTAGATGGAGTGACTATTGGTAAAGGAAGCGTCATCGGTGCTGGAGCAGTTGTTAACAAAGATATTCCTCCTTTTTCCATAGCTGTTGGAGTACCAGCAAAAGTCATTAAAGCTAGTAAGGGAAATGGCACTGCTTGAGGATTTATAATTCGGACTAGAGTATTTTCGTTAAAATGAGTGCAGGTACTGTTGTCAAAGCTTTTTGTTTTAGATACAACAGTACATCTCTATTAAAGAAGAAGTCAGCAGACAGAATAAAAAAACTCAATTTAAGGCTTCTTTTTAAGCAATGCTGAAGCCCGTAATCTTAATATCAGCATAGTTACACCTGTAAAGAACATACCAAGCAATATATTTTTTAAACTGATACTCTTGCCAGTATTAATTACCAAAATTCTTTCCACTATTAGAGAAGGTAGTAATATCCCACTAAAGAGTAAAAACCTATAAAAACTTAACTTTTTATTTTTCCGAATAGTAAGGAGTGTTAGGCAAATTCCTAAAGGGATAAAAGTTAACGCATAGTAAAATATCTTCTGTTCTTTTGGAACTAATTCTAGTAAATTAAAAGAATAAAAATTCTGTAATTTGTCTATATATACTTGGATATTTGCTTGAGAGTAAGTGATGACTATTTTATGGGGATTAGTATCTGTAAAAAAATTAGGTACACTGAACTTTAAATCTGCCGCGTTTGCTCCAGTTATTGGTGTTCGTATCCGCAAGTCCAGGTTAGTTTCTTGCTGTCCTAGGGTTAAATTACGATGAAGAGTACTACTTGAAATTGAAAGAATGCGCGCAGGTCCAGTCTGAACTCTATCAGCGGTAGCAACAGTAGTCATTATTGTAAATTGAGAGGATTCACGTATCCTTTTGTTCAAATAGGTAGCAGGAGTTCTTGTTTTTAGCCAATGGCTCGAACTTAAGGCAACACCTTTCTCATCTGCAATATTTGGTAACTGTCCTTGCGGCGAGAGTTCAGGAAGTTGCCCAGTACGATCTTGATAACTTGTGTTATTGATTAACTGATAGGAAGCTATCAGATAATTTCTAATAGTGTCAAAGTCATTTTCACTATTCAATAATCGTGATATATCACTTTTAGCAATTGCTTTATCAGCAATATGCATTTCTGAAATATAGCCTTGCCAAGGTCTATTACCTGTTTGCTCATTACCAAGCATTAGCGGATAATTCAGACTCCAATTACTTAGCTCTATCGAATTTTGCCAGAGAATGGAAATCAGAAATGAAAGAAGTATATATCCACTAAACAATAACGTTATCTTTGTAATAGAGTTGCCAACTCTACTGTTTTCTACACGCGACCAGATGTATATAAAGTGTTGTGAATGCCACAGATAAAAGCAAATTATACCTACGAATCCACCTGTAGTATTGTTGACAATATCTGTAGGTGTAGGTGTTCTTGAAGGTAGAAAAACTTGCAGAAATTCAACTATTGATGATAAGCCAGCGCTGATGAGTATCACTATTAAAAATACACTCATCAATTTCATCATTTTTCTCTGCGAAAGAGCAGTTAAACCGAAACCTAAAGGCATAAACAATAAAATATTGTTTACCAAGTCTCCAAAAGAACTCGTATTGTCGAAACTGGCTAAAATTAATTGTGGAGAAAGACTGTCTGGAAAAGAAAAATTAAAGGGAAAAAGTGTAGCTATGAGCACTACTAATATACTAAAAATGACTAGAATCATACCTCAGTTTGTTGAATTTTTCAGTTTGTGTTCTTTTAAGAAATTGGATGTGAATGGTCGCTCAAAAACTAAATAAAATAAATAACCAACAAGTAACGAACTTCCTACACTCAATAGATACAATGTTACTGCGAACACCACTGGAGACATTTTTAGGGTAACAAGCCAGTGGTTCACTAATGTTTCTACTGGTCCGTGAGTCAGATAGAGACTGTAAGAAAAAGTTGAGAGTGCGATCGCCCAAGGATGCTCAAGTAGCTGCATAACTAAAGGTGGCGTTTTGCGCAAAATCACAATTTTTGTGCAATAAATTATCAAACAAGCAGCCGCTATACTAGCAAAAGTCTCGAAAATCCAAGCATCAATTCCGAATTTCTTCCACTCAGTGATGACAGCAATACCAGCAAAAATTGTAGCAAGTCTACCCCAAGGTAAAGATTTTCTGAGTTTCACCAGTTGTGGCTTTTGCGAAAATGCAATCTCGGCTGCAGCCATTCCGATAGTAAATGAACCCACAAACCAAGGACGGCTAACATCCATATAACCATTCAATAAATAGTGAGGTGTTAGCCCAATTAAAAAAGCGAGTGCAATAACTGACAACAAACCCCAACGCCGTAATACAGGAAGAAAAACCAGAGGAAATAAAAAGTAAATCTGCCATTCTAAAGCGACACTCCATAATGGCACATTCATTACATAAACATCCGTTCCTGGAACAAAATTGTAAATGACTAGAAAGTGCAAAATCACATCTACAAAAGAAAATCGAGGAGAGAACCAGTCGAATTTCATTTCATACCATTGGAAAGTAGTAAATCTCTCTAAACTTAATATGACCACAGCTAATAAGCAACATAAAATAACTGCTGCGTAAAAAGGTGGTAAAATTCTTCGCGCTCTTCTTTTAAAGTAATCCAATAAGTTTCCGGGAATATAACCTGTTTGAGAGCGAGTGACTGGCAGCATTAAACAGTAGCCAGAAAGTACAATGAAAACTGCAACACTAAAAGAACCATATCTCATGAGTTTTGTTGGCAACATTATCCACAAAGGTAAGTTCTCCCCTAGATGCGGTAAAATGTGACAAGATACGACATATAATGCAGCTAAACCACGCATACCATCTAAGAAAGAAAGACGGATTTTTGGTTCATTAGTTGTCTTCGTCATTTGATTAATTCAATTAATACAACAACGTGTGTTTTAATAGCTTTGATTGCTGTTAATGCTATAAATAATCGTGCTGATTTTATCTCTATTGGAGATAACCATCAACATTTTTGTACAGCATTTTTTATGAGTTTTTATGTCAACTCATATCATCTTTTTTTTGCGTCTTGAAATCGCAAAGAAAATTTTCTTAAATGTTTGAATTATCAAACATTAAGATTTAGCTTAATAAATTGTAAAATGCAGATATTGTTGAGTTGTTAGATGTAACTGCACAAGAAATACTCTATTTCACAAGTAAATCCTGTCGCTAGTATTGAGCGTTCACATCTATGTTTAAAATCAAACAAACTACTGTTTGTCTTTCAATCTGATTCACAACTGAATATCAACGCTTCGCAGCAGCACTAATCATCTAACTCTCAATTTGTAGTAGTGAGTCGATTAACAAGTGATGTGAATTCAAATATTCAGTTATCGAAAGTCAAAGCAGCTATTTCAACTCAATTGAATCTATTGAAGCTATTCCAAAAAAGAGCTACATCTTTTACTTCATCAAAATTCAGTTATTGAGTCTCTGATAAAATTTCCAATCAGAGATAAGCACATCTGATCAAGGAGGAGTATCTCCAACATCAGCCATTACGTTGAAGTCAACCATTGGAGCGAATAAGTAAATACTTCCTCGACTACTATAACGGCTTTTTTGCAGCCAATTTTTGTCGTTTGCTGCTGTTGTAATCATGATGTGCCAAGATAATTTACATATTTACTAAAGCGCCTTTTTACTGACACAAGTAGCGTACTGTCACCATGTTATGAATGAAATGACGAAAAGTTTTTCAAGAAACCGTAAATTTTTTCCAAAAATTATGAAGATTTCAAAAAAAACGACATACTTCCCTGTCTTTCATTATTTATCATGTAGAAGCTGGCAAATTGGAACAAAACCACCTGATTGTGCTAGTAATAATTTAGTGGTTATTAAGGTTTTCTAGGGCACCCGGTTTATTGTGAATACCTAGCTTTTCTAGCAATGTAGCACTCGCTTCATTCAGTCCCACTAAGTCTACTTTTACACCTTTTCTGCGAAACTTAATCACAACTCTATCAATGGCTGCAACTGCTGCTTGATCCCAAATGTGAGCATGGGTCAGGTCAATTTTTACACGTTCTAATTCTTCTTTAAAATCAAAAGCGGCAAAAAACTCTTCCACCGATACAAAGAAAAGTTGACCGGAAACGCTGTAAATCCGAGAAGTTTTCTCATCGCTAAGAACTGTGTCTACAAACACAATTTTCGCAATGTTGCGGGCAAACAAGACAGTACTAAATGCTACACCTACGATAACTCCAATTGCTAGGTTGTGTGTGAGTACAGTCATGAAAACAGTTGTAATCATGACAGCAGTTTCACTTCTCGGTATACGGTGTAAGTTGATTAGAGATGACCAACTAAAAGTTCCAATCGAAACCATGATCATCACTGCAACTAGGGACGCCATTGGTATCTGCCGTACCCATTCACCTAATACCAAAATGAAGAACAATAACAACACTCCAGCACATAAGGTAGAAAGACGACTGCGTCCCCCAGATTTGATATTGATGACCGACTGACCAATCATTGCACAGCCTGCCATCCCCCCAAAGCATCCTGTCACAATATTGGCAATACCCTGACCTACAGCTTCTCTATTTTTATCACTTGGGGTATCGGTCAGTTCGTCGAGTAGTGACGCAGTTAACAATGACTCCAGTAATCCCACTACAGCCAAAGGTAATGCATAGGAAAAGATAATCGAGAGTGTCTCAAAGGTCAATGGAACCGTAGGTAAGCTGAAAATGGGAAAGGTAGTAGGTAATTCGCCCATGTCACCTACTGTAGGAACCTTGATCCCCGTGAGGATAGAAAAAGCTGTCAAAACAACAATTGCAACTAAGGGTGAAGGGACTGCTTTGGTGAAGCGGGGTAGTAGATAGATAATGCCAAGACCCACAGCAAACATGATATAAACTTGCCAGGGTACCCCAACCAACTGAGGTAACTGAGCCATAAAAATCAAGATTGCCAAGGCATTAACAAAACCGAGCATAACTGCTCGCGGCACATACTTCATTTGGCGACCGAGTTTGAGCTTGCCACAGATAATCTGAATCACACCAGTTAGAATAGTCGTTGCAAACAGATATTGCAGCCCATGTTCTTTGACTAATGTGGTCATTAACAGCGCCATTGCTCCTGTCGCAGCAGAAATCAGCCCAGGGCGTCCTCCTGCAAAAGCTGTCACTACTGCTATGCAAAACGAGGCGTATAGCCCGACTTTAGGATCAACGCCTGCAATAATTGAAAATGCGATCTGCCCAAGGCAGTAGCGAAGCTATCGCCTCCGGAATCAGCGCTAGCGCTACTACAGTACCTGCTAGGATATCTGCTTTAGTGTTGGAGAACCATTCTCGTTTAAAAACGGTTGTATTCAAGTGTTCCTCTGCTATTTAGGTATGAAATATTTAGAGCTAATTCCGAATCCAAAATTCAGGAGTCAGAATCAAGAGTATGTGGATTTAAAGCTCAACGAAAGTGAACAACGCGGCTATACTCTACTTGGGGAGCTACTACGTTCGGGAGGCGCTGCTACATCTTTTACTGAGTGAAGTAGCTTGATGATTAGAAGCATTATAATGCAGGGAAAAATGGTTTGAGCTTCACTTGTTTAGCGATCGCTGCAAAAGCAAAAAATTCAGTTATCGGTGCGAATGCTATAGTTATCCCTGCTAAAACTTCACTTCTAATATTAGAAACCTCTAATTTTTTAGACTGTATTCAATTTAGGTTCTGTAGTTATGCAGTTAAGAATACAGCCACTTCAATCAAAAATTATATTCTTGATTGAGAGACTAAAACAGAAGTGAAATTTAGTCACTTTCACCAAGATATAATGAATGATTGAATTGTTCGTATTATTTACAATTTCTTGCTAGCACATCAGGGGGGAGCATCGCCAACTTCAGCCATGATGTTGAAGTTAACCATCGGAGCGAATAAATACACACTTCCCCGACTACTATAACGGCTTACTTGCAGCCAATTTTTAGAGTCCGTTACTGTAAACATGATGTACAAAAGCAATTTACACCCTCACTAGATTGCCTTTATATGCAAACAAAAAATCAATTTGTAAACATTATCATATAATGAAGTGACAAAATATTTGGAAAATATAAAACTTTTAACATATTTGTCTATCAAATCAAGAAATTGCTGTTTAAATTAATTTCACTCCCAACGTAAGAGCTTTTCTCCCTGGAGAAGCGGATATAAGATATGCTGATGCCTATTGGGAGTAATAGGCTCAAAATCTGTTCGCCGAAGGCGCGACGAAGCTGTAGCATTGGACATCAAACAGAAAATCGCCACGTTTTTACCTGATGAGTTAGAACTCATTCTCGCGACGCCACGCCCTTTTGACAATTTGTACCCAGCAAAGCAGTTGAAGAAATTTTTGAAAGCGCCTCTAGCTAACCATCAGTGCTTTTTGCTTGGGGAATATCAGTTGAGTGGTGAGTACTTCACGTAACCAAGTGCTGTTGAACCTGCATCACCAATTCATTTGTCCAGTAGTTGACGAGTTCAGCAGCTTCGGCTTCTACCATAACTCGGATGAGTGGCTCTGTACCAGAGGCGCGGACTAAAACTCTGCCAGAATCTCCCATTGCTGCTTCGGCGCAGGCGATCGCCTGTTGCAAGGGTTCACATTCTTTCCATCCCAAACGCTTAGCTTTGTCTTCCACTCGAACATTTTGCAACAGTTGCGGATAGGTTTGAAAGCTTTGAGTCACCATTTCCGATAGGGGAACGCCAGCTTGTTTCACCAACGCTGCTACATGTAAGGCTGTTAACAAGCCATCTCCAGTCATACCATAGTGACGGCAGAGGATATGACCCGATTGTTCACCCCCAAGCATTCCTCCAGTCCGCAGCATTTGGGCTTGGACGTACTGATCACCAACTGCTGTGCGAATAAATTGCCCACCGACTTGCTTCCATGCTTTCTCAAAACCTAAGTTTGCCATAACAGTGGAAACAATGAGGTCATTTGGCAGTTGTTGGTTTTGCTTTAGGTTTTGTCCCCAGAGGTAGAGGATGTAATCGCCATTGACTTGTCTTCCCGTGTTATCTACAGCCAAAACCCGATCTGCGTCACCATCAAAAGCAAAGCCTAAGTCAGCATTGTGTTCTTGGACGGCGGCTTGGAGAATTCCTAGGTGAGTGGAACCGCAGTTGACGTTGATGCGATCGCCATCTGGTTCGTTATGTAAGTAGATGACTTGGGCCCCCATCTCCTGAAATACCGATGGTGCTAGACCAACAACTGCTCCCCATGCCAAGTCTAAAACAATTTTCATGCCTTGAAAATTCATGACACCGTGCAGGGGTTTTTTCAATGCTTCAACATAACTTCCCACTAAGTCCAAGCGCGAGTAATACCGTCCGCAATGATTACAGTTTGCAGAAGCCATACCACGCACTCCTGCTTCTACTTCCGTTTGCAAAGCTTGGGACAGCTTCATCCCATCCGCGCCAAAAAATTTAATGCCGTTGTCTTCTGGCGGGTTGTGGCTAGCAGAAATCATCACCCCACCGATAGCATCGGTGACGCTGGTAAGATATGCAACGCAAGGGGTAGGACATAGCCCCAAATGCCAAACTTCTAATCCTGCTGCTGTTAACCCTGCACTCAAGGACATCGCCAGCATATCGCTGGAGTTTCTGGAGTCTTGGCCGAGGATGACTGGTCCTGGGTTGGAAGCATGACTACGCAAAACAGTACCTGCCCAAAAGCCTACTTGCAATGCTAGGGGTGCACCCAGCAAGTCTCCCACTCGTCCCCGAATACCATCTGTACCAAACAGGGGTGTACCCACAAGTGATGTTAAGTTCAACCCAAAACCGCCCTCATTAAGTTTCTTTTCCGATTCATCAACATTAGTTGTTGAATTTTCTGAAGCAGTACCTTGAGTTCGAGTTATGTATGAAACCATAAGAAGAAAAACCCCACACACTCACACTGGAGAATAGCACTTTAATTTTTATTCAACAATTCGTGCTGGACGCCTTTTAATCGTCACACTTTGCTATTTATTGTTTCATTTTTCACTCAAAGTGGTTGTAAGTATATTTTAAGTATTTTTTTGTATTTATAAAGATATTGTAAACTACTGGGCTACATCAAAAATTGCTCTCAAGACTTATCACTAGGAACTTACAAATATCTCAGATGGTCTCAACTTAAACATTTTTAATATAATTTCTCATCAAATAGTTCTACTGTAACGTTTTAGTGGCTTTTGTAGCCGTTCGTAAATTACACTTCAGCAGTTGACATTTTATAGTCGAGCAAATTTAGCATGAGCAGCAATTTAGCAACCAAATTACGTGTCGGAACCAAAAAAGCCCACACAATGGCAGAAAATGTTGGTTTTGTCAAGTGTTTTTTAAAAGGAGTCGTAGAAAAAACCTCCTATCGGAAGCTGGTAGCTAACTTCTACTTCATCTACTCAGCGATGGAAGAGGAGATGGAAAAGCACGCCAATCATCCGATTATTTCAAAAATCAATTTTCCTCAACTTCACCGTAAGGAAACTTTAGAGCAAGACCTCACCTATTACTATGGGGCAAACTGGCGCGAGCAAATCCGACTATCTTCGGCGGGTGAGGCTTATGTGCAGCGCATCCGGGAACTATCTGAAAAAGAACCAGAACTATTAGTTGCTCACTCCTACACCCGATACCTTGGTGACTTGTCTGGTGGACAGATTCTCAAAGGCATTGCTGAAACTGCGATGAACCTTTCTGACGGAGGAACCGCCTTCTATGAATTTGATGAGATTCCAGATGAGAAGGGGTTCAAAGCAAAATATCGCCAAACTTTGGATGAATTAGCTATAGATGATGCGACTGCTGATCGCATTGTCGATGAAGCAAACGCCGCCTTTGGCATGAACATGAAGATGTTCCAAGAGTTGGAAGGCAATCTCATTAAAGCTGTTGGAATCATGCTTTACAACAGCATCACACGTCGTCGTACACGCGGTAGTACCGAACTCGCAACTGCTGAGTAAATACAATTAGCACAATCTTTTGATTAATTGCTAGGGGCAGCGCCTCTGGGATTACCTTTGTAGAAAGGGGAATCGCGGGGAAGTTGCCCCTAGTCGCGTCTTGAGCACAATTCACGCATTCAAAAATTAACAGGTTTAGATTAGATCTCATGCAAAAGTGAGATTTTACGAGGTTCTGTTTGCTGTTAAGCGTTCCTGACTTGTGCAAGAAGTTTATTCTGACTTTTCACAGAATGTGAAAAAGGGCGATTTGATCGCGAAAGTCGTTCGCGAATAAATGATCTATTACAGCTTTATTTTGACAGGTGTAAAATTCTTCATCTGTTCGACACAACTCCTACACATCGAGATTCTAAATTAGAAATACTCAGATCTTGCACCATAAATTCTTGTCCGCCAAGAAATAAATTTCTTGGCTCAAAGCTTCAAGTAAGCTAAAGCTTACTGGATATGCGTTTGAGTCCGTTTTAACGGACTTTGGCTATAAGCCTTGAACTGAAGTTCAAGGCGTACTCAGGTCGAGGTGCAAGATCTGAGAATAGCAGTTTTAGCTTACTTCTGTCGTTATATCACCGGAAAGGACCCTCTTTTTGAATAAAACTAAGAGCACTGAATTTTTGATGACTTAACATAATTGAAATGTAACATTTACATACTCTTTACCTTTGATTAATACTATGTCTCATATTCCTCAACAAAAAAAAGAAAAACAAGAAAATGTTTTTATAGAAGGAATAAAAACTGTTGGTTTAAGCCTAGTTCTTGCCTTTGGTATTCGCACCTTTATTGCTGAAGCTCGTTATATTCCTTCTGGTTCTATGGAGCCAACACTCCAGATTAATGATCGCTTAATCATCGATAAAGTTAGCTATGACTTTACCTCACCTCAGCGAGATGATATTGTTGTTTTTAATCCAACCGAAACACTACAATCTGAAAATTTTCACGACGCTTTCATTAAACGTATAATTGGCTTGCCAGGAGAGAAAGTGGAAGTTAAAAATGGACTAGTTTATATTAATGGCTCGCCTTTAAAAGAAAATTATATTGAAGCTAAACCAGACTATAAATGGGGTTCTGCCATTGTACCAAATAATTCTTATCTAGTTTTAGGAGACAATCGCAATAATAGCTATGACAGTCACTATTGGGGTTTTGTCCCCCGTAATAAAATCGTAGGTCGAGCAATTGTTCGCTTTTATCCACTCAACAGAATTGGATTTATCAATTAACCTGTTTATGTTTTCAGATTAATAAAAGTAAAAAAAATATGGGAAAATCAGAGATAAAATGTGCGCGTATAGAATTTTAGATATTATTGAAATGAATGTCTATCAACTATAGAACTGACGCACGAGTTACTAATGAACTTGACTGTAAGATTGCTTCCTTACATCGCAATGACACAACAACGTTTCCCTTGCGTAAGTCCTGAACTATCAAGTATTTAGTCATGCTGACAAAACTATGAAAAACCTATCTCCTAAATCTATCAAAGTAAGCGATAAAAATGAAAAATATTTATCTACTGCTGATCTGGTGCATATCTATCTTCTTGAAATTGGACGTACACCTTTGTTAACTGATGAGCAAGAAAAAGATTTTGGCAAGCAAGTCCAACAAATGATGGCTTTACTTGCTGCCAAAGAAAAATTAGCTCTTCAATTAAAGCGTCAACCAACACAAATAGAATGGGCTGAAAATATAAATATTAGTGAAGACTCATTAGTCCAACAACTCCAGCAAGGACATCAAGCCAAGCAGAAAATGATTGAGGCTAATTTACGGCTTGTAGTATCTATTGCCAAGAAATATCAAAGACGTAACCTAGAATTTCTCGACTTAATTCAAGAAGGAAGTTTGGGTTTAGAGCGAGGGGTTGAGAAATTTGATCCTAGCAGAGGATACAAGTTTTCAACTTACGCCTATTGGTGGATTCGTCAGGCAATGACACGGGCTATCGCCCAACAAGGACGCACTATCCGCTTGCCTATCCATGTTACTGAAAAATTAAATAAAATCAAACTTATTCAACGTGAATTAGCTCAAAAATTAGGTCGTATTCCCACCGCTACTGATATCGCCCAAGCACTATCTCTAGATCCTAACGAAATTCGAGATTATTTACTCTTAGCACGTCGCCCTGTCTCTTTGGAATTGCGAGTTGGCTTAGAAAAAGATACAGAATTACAGGATATGTTGGAGGATGACGGACTCTCTCCCGAATTATACACTGAGCAGAAATTTATCCAACAAAACCTTCAAAATTTATTGTCAAAACTAACTCCTCAGCAACGGGAAATATTAACTTTACGTTTTGGTTTAACAGATGGAAAAGAACTGTCTTTAGTACAGATTGGTCAATGCATGGGTATCAGTCGAGAACGAGTGCGACAACTAGAGCAACAAGCTTTGGGTATCTTACGACGACATAAAGATAAGATAAACAGCTATCTAACTAGTTAATGTTGACCAAATCATTCAGATATAAAGTTGCTGCTCAACTTTATATCATTTTCTGATTAAGAAATTACCGCAAACTGAAAACTATCTCTAGCAATACTTTTAATCATGACTAACATTTGGCTTTGTTTAATTTTGGGACTCGTAGCGGGTACTATGAGTGGTATGACAGGTATTGGTGGTGGAATAATAGTCTTACCTGCCTTGATTCTTTTCTTAGGATTTTCTCAGCACCAAGCGCAAGGAACTACATTGGCATTGTTAGTTCTACCAATAGATTTATTAGCAGCATGGACTTACTATCAGCAGGGATATGTAGACTTAAAAGTAGCGGGGCTTCTCTGTCTTGGATTTATTTTTGGTGGGTGGTTCGGTGCTCAAATAGGAACGAGTTTACCGAATGGAGTTTTAACTAAAATATTTGCTTTTCTACTAATTATCAGTGCTGTTAGAGTTTTATTCATGACTAGTGCTGATTCAGTATAAATAATTTATCATTTGTTTGATTCACTGTAAAATTAGGCAATTGTTTTAATATACAATCCAAACATTGCCATTGAGCTGTTCGATAACCAACGTTTGATTCAAAAGCGAAGGTGCGATTGCTTGAATATTTTAGAATTTACTCTATTGGTTTGGCTAAGTTCTGCGACCGCAGGCTTTTTGGGAGCGCTAACAGGCTTAGGCGGTGGAGTGGTACTTGTCCCCTTGTTAACTTTAGTCTTTGGCGTTGACATTCGTTACGCAATAGGTGCTTCTCTGGTATCGGTAATTGCAACTTCTTCAGGTGCTGCTTCTGCATACGTTAAAGAAGGCTACACCAATTTACGTTTGGGAATGTTCTTGGAAGTAGCAACAACATTTGGAGCCATTACAGGTGCAACTATAGCCGCTTTTGTTTCCACTAGAATACTCGCTGTGGTGTTTGGATTTGTTTTACTTTATAGTGCCTATCTCTCACGTCAACCTCGTTCTGAACATTTAGATAACACTCGACCTGATTCTCTAGCAACTCGTTTAAAGTTAAATAGCACTTACCCAACGCCTGAAGGTGAACAACCCTACAATGTCCGTGCTGTTCCTGTAGGATTTAGTCTCATGTTTGTCGCCGGAGTGCTTTCCGGGTTACTTGGTATTGGTTCTGGCGCACTCAAGGTACTAGCGATGGATCAATTTATGCGGATTCCGTTTAAGGTTTCCACCACTACCAGTAATTTTATGATTGGGGTGACAGCAGCAGCTAGCGCGGGTGTGTACCTGAAACGAGGTTACATCGATCCTGGACTAGCAATGCCTGTCATGTTAGGAGTACTTTTAGGCGCATTGATTGGCGCTAGGGTATTGGTAAAAGCCAAAGTAGGCGTTTTAAGAAATATTTTTAGTGTAGTTATTGTGCTGCTAGCTATTCAAATGATTTATAACGGCTTCCTAGGGAGGATTTAAAGTGTCCCAAACTCGACGTAATTTGAGTGAAAGACAAGTCGAAATTTTGGTTGGTAATTTGTTGAGATATGGGGTACTGATCGCTACTGCTATTGTGTTAATGGGTGGGGTATTGTACCTAATTTATCATGGTAAAGAAACTCCAAATTATCAAATTTTTCGCGGTGAGCCTCCAGCATTTCGCTCTCCTGAAGGAGTTGCAAATTCAGTATTATCAGGTCGCCGTCGTGGCATTATTCAACTTGGATTATTGTTATTAATTGCTACTCCTGTTGCTAGAGTTGCTTTTTCTCTATTAGCTTTTATGCGTCAGCGAGATATCACCTATATTATTTTGACTGTGATTGTTTTGACTGGGCTGATTATTAGTTTTATAGGTGGTTAATAGATAATTAACTGTATTCGTCACTTCTCTCCACCATTAATGAGCACAAACGATAGAATCGCAATGGTGCTCTGTAATCCATTCCCAACCTGATGAAAGCCGATCGCAAACCAACTCCTGAAATGACTTTGCCTACCTTTAATCGCCCTGAACTACTCGCCCCCGCAGGTTACTGGGACTGTGCTAAAGCTGCTGTGGAAAATGGGGCAGATGCTATTTATTTTGGGTTGGATCGGTTTAATGCGCGAATGCGGGCGCAAAACTTCACGGAGGCAGATTTGCCCAAGTTGATGGAATTTCTGCACCGTCGGGGTGTAAAGGGGTATGTCACCCTGAATACACTGATTTTTCCCCAAGAACTTAGAGAAGCAGAGCAATATCTTCGTACGATTATTACTGCTGGCGTGGATGCAGTCATTGTCCAAGATATCGGGATTTGTCGTCTGATTCGTCACCTTTCTCCAAATTTTCCCATCCATGCTTCCACGCAAATGACTATCACCAGTGCAGCAGGGGTGGAATTTGCCAAATCCTTGGGGTGTCAGTTGGTAGTACTTGCGCGTGAATGTTCTTTGAAGGAAATTGAGAAAATCCAGCGCCAGCTTCCAGAACAAACCTCACTTCCTCTGGAAGTTTTTGTTCATGGTGCTTTGTGTGTAGCATATTCTGGTCAATGCTTGACGAGTGAAGCTTTAGGAGGACGTTCCGCCAACCGTGGCGAATGTGCCCAAGCTTGCCGAATGCCCTACGAGTTAATCTCAGATGGCAAAAGTGTAAATTTAGGAAATCGCAAATATTTACTCAGTCCTCAAGACTTGGCTGGCTTAGAAGTACTGCCAGAATTGGTGAAAGCGGGGGTGAGTTGTCTCAAGATTGAAGGTCGCTTGAAAACTCCTGAGTATGTCGCGAATGTGACTCGTGTTTATCGTGAAGCTTTGGATCGGGTGATGGCTCAGTTGGATGGAGAAGACAAGGAGAAATTCTCCACATCTTTTCAAGAACACTACAACTTAGAGATGGCGTTTTCTCGCGGACAGTATACGGGTTGGTTTGGCGGTGTTAACAATCAGGAACTCGTTCATGCCCGTTTCGGGAAAAAGCGCGGAGTTTACTTGGGCGAAGTCACTCGCATCAGTAACGAAAAAGTCATAGTACGGTTACAAGCCCCCGTCAAACCAGGAGACGGTGTTGTTTTTGACTGCGGTCACCCAGAAGCGCAAGAACAAGGCGGTCGAGTTTATGCGGTGGAAGACAAAGGAAAGGAAGTGCTGCTGACTTTTGGTCGCCGTGATCTCAACTTGCGACGAATACACGTAGGAGACAAGATTTGGAAAACCAGCGATCCAGAACTTGATAAGCAACTACGTCAGAGTTTTGCTGGAGAAAATCCGCAGTTTCAGCGTCCAATTTACATAGAGGTGTATGGAGAAGTTGGTCAATTTTTGAGTGCGATCGCCCGCGACGAACTAGGTCACATTGTCCAGGTAGAATCTACAATCCCCCTTGAAGAAGCGCACACCAAACCCCTGACTACAGAACGTTTACAAGAACAGTTTGGTCGTCTGGGCAACACACCCTTTTGTTTGGGAACCTTGACAAATCACCTCAATAGTGCAGTTACGTTACCCGTGAGTGAGTTGAACCGTTTACGACGAGAGATTGTCGCACAGTTGGAAGAGTTGCGTTCCCAACCCAAACGCTGGCTATTTAACTCTCATGCTTCTCTACAAGACTTGCTCCCTTCCACTGTAGAAGTGCAAGCAACTCTCAACTCCCCCTCCCTCATTGTCCTAGTGCGAAACTTCAAGCAACTACAAGCTGCACTGGAAGCGGGAATCGAAACACTCTACTGTGAATTTGAAGATCCCCGCGCTTATCGGGAAGCAGTGCAGATCGTACGCCAAGCAAACAAAGGAAATACTCAGCACTCCATCTGGGTTGCGCCTCCAAGAATTACCAAACCAGGGGAAAATTGGATTTTGCAACAGGTGCGTTCCTGCGAGGCGGATGGCTATCTGATACGCAACTATGACCATCTCCAGTTTTTTGCCAATGAGCGTTGCATAGGGGATTTTTCGCTCAACGTTGCTAATCCCTTAACAGCAGATTATTTTAAGAATCAACTTGGTTTAGAACGGGTAAGTGCATCTTACGATTTGAACATTACTCAGTTGGAAGACTTGCTGACAAGTTGTCCACCCCAGTGGTTTGAGGTGACAATTCATCAACATATGCCCATGTTTCATATGGAGCATTGTGTCTTTTGTGCGTTTCTATCTCAAGGGACTGACTATACCAACTGCGGACGCCCCTGTGAGAAACATGAAGTGAAATTGCGGGACAGGGTGGGAACAGAACACATTCTTCAAGCTGATGCAGGTTGTCGAAATACTGTCTTTAATGGCACTGGTCAAACCGGAGCCGAATACGTACAACACCTGATAGAGCTTGGAGTACACAATTTTCGGATTGAATTTGTCAATGAGACTCATGAAAAAGTGATGCAAACGATACATCGCTATCAACAACTGCTGCAAGGTGAAATGACTGGCTCTCAACTGTGGCGGGAGTTAAAGTTACAAAATCAGCTTGGTGTCACTCGTGGTCCAATGGGAGTGAATGCAACTCGGTGATTGTCAACCTGCTTGCTCAAAATCCCTTGTCTTGCTGTAGAAATCTAGCAAGACAAGGGCGACTATTCATGCAGAGTGAAAAAAATCTTTATGAGTTTAAACCGGAATAACACTAGATGAGAATGTAGCAGATAGTAATTGAACTTAAGTGTACTACTGGTTATTAGTGATACATTTAAACCTGGCGATTGCGCAGAGCGCAGACGCCAAGGGCGTATCGCGTATTTGTGAAGAGTGGATCATACAAGGATCAACATGGCAAGGTGACTGGTGAGACGCAAGGTCTTTTTTTTAAAAAAGTGTCAGTAAAATTAGATAAATCTGGGAAGGAGGAGATTCTAGAGGGTGATTTACTCCATGAAAACCTAGAAGCATACGAAGTGGATGCCACAATAAAAAACGTTGAGAAACACTTTAACGAAGTTCTTCCCAAACTGCCCGAACCAATGGGAGGACAAATGAAAAAAGAGATACCTACTCATCCAATACGGTTCGGTTAAGCTCAAAAGCAGGTAGACTGAGGTTGTCACTCAAGTGTACTGATGTTGAATGCAACTCAAAGAATTCTCAGTGATCTCGTCAGCAATTGAGTCGGGTACAGTACTCAAAGCTTTAGAAACAGCTATACACGCACAGGCAATCACGCAGGCGATCGCAGACACAGACAGTAATGAGGAACGGAAGCGGGGTTTACCAACACATTTGGTGATTTGTTTGGTGATTGCAATGAGCTTGTGGTCAAAAGCATCAATGAGAACAGTACTGAAAAATCTGGTGGATGGGTTGAGTGAAGTGTGGATCACAGTTGGGCCAATACGGTTCGGTTAAGTTCTAAGCGGTGTTAAGTACAGAGAAAGTGAGTGTTTGTAATTTAGCTGTTTGAGTTTTATGTATGGGTTTTTTGCTGGGAAATTTGGCTCTAGTTTTTTTGACAACACGAGGATTGCTTCGACCTTCAGGCTCTGGGATCTGCTCATCCAGAATTTCGCTTACGAGCCAGGCGAAAAAAAGGGAAATTCGTCAATTTGGAGCCCTTGGAATTTAGGAACAGCCCGACGAACAATATTCAGCGTGCCAGTAAAACTCAATCGTAGAGGAGAGATTTCAGCAGATTCGGCAACTTGAAACATGAGAGAACGTATGGCCCAATGACCAAGCAGCCAGCCATAAATTTCCTGAACAACTTCACGGGGATTGAGAGAACGAATCAGAGTTTTACGCCCTAAAAGATGGACTTTAAGTTCATCAATAGTACTCTCAACTTCCCAACGCCGATGGTATTCTGTAGCTAGCAATAAAGCGGGAAAGCACTCAATATCAGTCAAACTAGTAATTAAACGGTAAGTTTGCCCTTGGGCATCAGTATCAATTGTGTACTCAATTACCCGAACTCTTATTTTTGTGCCACCTTTTTTCTTAGATTTACCGTCCGGGGCAATCCAAGACAGATAAGAACCATCCGGCAAGACTTTCTCTACGGTAAATTTGACATTCTTTGGTATTCTTCCCAAATAATCACATTTTTGTTTTAGGGTTGCTTGTACCATTTTGTAAGAATCTAGCCCTCTATCCCACATCAACAACATTCCTTTTTGTACAGAGCGTAAGAGCTTTTTTGCCCTGGCTCTTTCGCCAATGCGGTACGGACACATCAGTGCATCAACGATTAAATGTGTTCCGGCTTCAATCAACAGTACCAAACGAACCTTGGGGAAAGCAGCTACCGTACCTGGGCGTGTTGCTGGGTAGCCAAATACTCTTGCATTTGTCACTGTATCTGGAACATCAAATACTGTCCCGTCTAGTGCCATCAACCGCAGTCCTCCCAAAAAAGCCCCTGGGGTTTGGGCTGTGGCACAAGGACGAACTACCAAATGAAACAAGCGGCTCATCACCCTACATCCTACACGCTGTCTGGCTTCCGTTATTGACGACTTGCTAGGTACTCGCCAATACTGCCCAACTGTGATCCACACTTCACTCAACCCATCCACCAGATTTTTCAGTACTGTTCTCATTGATGCTTTTGACCACAAGCTCATTGCAATCACCAAACAAATCACCAAATGTGTTGGTAAACCCCGCTTCCGTTCCTCATTACTGTCTGTGTCTGCGATCGCCTGCGTGATTGCCTGTGCGTGTATAGCTGTTTCTAAAGCTTTGAGTACTGTACCCGACTCAATTGCTGACGAGATCACTGAGAATTCTTTGAGTTGCATTCAACATCAGTACACTTGAGTGACAACCTCAGTCTACCTGCTTTTGAGCTTAACCGAACCGTATTGCCTACTCATCTGGGATATCTCAAAAATGCTCTAAAATCCAAACAGAAACATCGAGCTAATCAAGAATCTACCTACCTTGTCGGAGCAATTCCAACTATACGCGAAACCGAATCTATATCAAAAGACTGGGGGAAGGATCTAGAAATTGGGCTGGATAAGGTACAACACTGGATTAAAAAAAATCTGTGAACCAACCTCACATACATCTTGTTTTTTTGATTAAACTCAGCCTTGCTGAGTTTAATTGCTTCTTTTTTTTTAGATTCCGGATAGTTCTAATTTAAAGTCCCTAAATTCAGTAGATCACAAACTTCTTTCACTACGGGAATCGTTACCATTGTTTGTAGCTTGTAATACTTTTTCTTCGATACCGCTTAAGCACCTAAAACGGATTTTGATAAGTATTACTTATAGTAAATGAGAGGCTAGGTTTCTCCGAAGCTACCCCGACGGAAGATAAATACCTTCAACAACTTCATATATTCTTTCAACAGCTTGGCGTAATAAAGCTAACATTTGTTTGAAGCTAAATAATTCACCAGAACTCAGGTTAATTCATGATCGCATCCCCGGACTGAGAAACTTAACTAGTTGCTCTGTTGCATTTTGAATATGTTCGGGATCTGTCATCTGGAGCAGTGCAAAAGGTTGCCCAGCTTCAGTTTGCACTCGAATTAACGCTGCAATTACCAGATCCAACTTCCAGTGGAGCTGCGATCGCGACTGCTCAGGGAGTGCGCGTTGCAACACATCCAAAAATGCCTCACTAGACACAGCAAATTCATCGGTCGCAATACTCTTAATCGGTTCAGGTTCTGTTCGACAACGCCCCATAAATTGAGCGCGGACGAGCAGGGTGTCTTTATCTTGAGCCAAAATTTCTAGGCAAGGTTTTAGTAGTGCAGTCAAAATCGCTTCCACCGATGGCACTTCATTACCCGCCTGAAGTTGTTCTAGCAGTGCTAATTCTTGCTCAACGACTGGACGAGCAAACCGCGCAACCACGGCTCGAAACAGATCTTCCTTTGAACCGAAGTGGTAGTGAACAGCAGCCAAGTTGACTCGTGCCTCACTCACTACATTACGTAACGTGGTTCCAGCAAAGCCTCGCTCGGCAAAAAGGCGCTCAGCAACACTGATGATTTGTTCTTTGGTATCAGTTGTTGGAGTAACCACAATTTTCTTCATCGGTTCAACCTTTATAAATTATAACCAACTTTTTGTCCTTCATGATGTAATATACGTAGATTTCCAAAATTTGCTTAATGGAGGCTAAATAATAATCACAAATTTCCTGCCTGTAAGTATTTTTACTTAAACTGTAAGTACTAATAGTAATTTTTTTTGAAACTTAGTATACTACTCTTTGAAGTTTGGAAGATACATAATTGAGAGCTTGCCAGTCACCAGATGAATTAAGCTTTCTAGCTATTTCAGATTCGCGCATTGCAATTTATTAAGATATATGTTTCAATCATATCAAACGAACGTTTGAATGAGTATCACTCAAACAGAAACTTAAATTAACCCTTGGAGTGACATTTTATAAGAGCTTTTTGAGGACTTTGAGGATCGTTTAGAAATGTATAATTTAAATCTCGATAATTAACACGTACCTTTGATTGAAATTGATACCATTCATCCTTTGCTAATTCACTGAGTACAGCCATAACTTTTCACTCCATGCCTTTCAAGTGTGATCCGGTGGAAACACTAACAGCGCCCTTTGACTTGCGACAGCCGCTACGACAGTATACTCGTCTCTGGATAAGTCTGGGCATTTGCGGAATATACTGATTTTCGGTTTGCCGATCGCCAGACAACACTAAATCGTTTACTTAAACTCAGGAGGTTTAACATGATGCAGAGTCAAAGGGTCGAAATCATTAGTAAGCGGTTACCTTTCAGACGGCTTTTAGTCGTTGGTGCAGTGCTTGTTTTGGGTGGAGGCGGGGCTTATTCCCTGTGGCGATCACAGACCACTTCCACCCAAACCGCCCAACCAGCAGCGGCTCCCAGGGTTCAAACTATAACTGCTCTGGGCTACCTGGAACCGCGTGGCGAGGTAATCAGGCTGTCTGCCCCCAATTCTGGAGGTAGTGCGAATCGTGTCGAGCGGCTTCTAGTAAAGCGGGGAGAGCCAGTTAAAGCAGGACAAGTGATTGCTATTTTGGACAGTTACGCTCGTCTGCAAGCATCTCTGGTTCAAGCACAGAAGCAAGTTGCTGTGGCTCGGTCAAATCTATCGGTGGTTAAAGCAGGAGCCAAAAGGGGCGAGATAACTGCGCAGCAGTCCGAGATCACACGACTGGAGGCGCAGCGTCAGGGCGACATTCAGGCGCAGGAAGCAACAGTCGCTCGTCTTCAAGCAGAACTGCAAAATGCTCAAGCAGAGGCACAGCGCTATGAATCGCTGTATCAGCAGGGCGCGGTTTCAGCGTCGTTACGAGACAGCAAAGCTCTAACACTGGCAACCGCACAGCGCAGTCTGCAAGAGGCACAGGTGGTACTGCGACGAATTCAAACGACGCGATCGCCAGAGCTAGCCTCCGCTGTAGCCACACTTGATCGTATTGCCGAAGTACGCCCTATCGATGTAGCGGCAGTCCAGGCGCAAGTAGATGAGGCGATCGCCGCTGTTAAACAGGCGCAAGCACAACTAAATCTGGCAACGGTTCGCGCTCCCCAGGACGGTATGGTGCTGGAGATTCATACCCGCCCAGGTGAACTCATTTCTAGCGAGGGCATTGTTGAACTAGGACAAACGCAGCAAATGATTGCTTTGTTGGAGGTCTACGAAACGGACGTTAGTAAGGTGAAGTTAGGGCAGTCAACGAAACTATTTGCGGATAGTCAGCCTAATGGACTCTCTGGGGAAGTCACTGAAATTGGTATGCAGGTCAAGCGCCAAAATGTAATCAACTCTGACACATCAGCCAATATAGATGCTCGCGTTGTCGAAGTACGTGTGCGGCTTGATGCCGCCTCTACTCGAAAGGTCGCTGGACTCACAAATTTGCAAGTAACAGGAGAAATTCAGCTATGACGTTGATATTGCCTAAACAGCCCTCAACTCCACCAAGTTTGCCAACTGCTCGCCCTTCACACAAGGGCATTTGGCAGGCGCTGCGAGACCGAACTCCCTTAGGCTGGCTGCAACTGAAGAAAAGCAAATCACGGCTGTTAGTTGCGGTGGCTGGAATTGGTTTTGCCGATCTATTGATGTTTGCTCAACTCGGCATTCAGGCGGCATTGTTTGACAGCAATACGATGCTCAATCGCGGCATGGATGCAGACATCATCATTCGCAGCGCTCAGTATCGGGACTTAAATCTGGCAGATACTTTACCCCGGCGTCGTCTCTATCAGATTAAAAATGTACCAGGAGTGCAATCTGCCGAACCGCTCTATATTTCGAGGGTCGTTTGGAAAAATCCTCAGACTCGTCGCAGAACTCAACTAACGCTGGTGGGGCAAAGTCTTGATCGCCCCGCATTCACCTTTGATGAAATCAACCAGAATCTCCATAAGCTGAAGCAGCCGGATACCTTTTTGTTTGATCGCCTTAGTCGAGGGCAGTATGCGGATGTCGTTGCCCAAGTCGCAGCAGGGCAATCAGCCAAAACTGAAATTCAACGTCGAACCATTCAAGTAGCAGGGCTGTTTTCACTGGGCGCTTCGTTTGCTACTGATGGAACACTCGTCACCAGTCCAGAAAATTTTCTGCGCTTTTTTCCTGAACGTAGTCCAGGACAAATAACATTGGGGTTAGTCAAGGTCAATCCTGGTGTTGATCCTGAGCAGGTGCTTGCTGAAATCAAAGCCATCTTACCGCCCGATACGATCGCCTCCACAAAACAGCAATATGTGGACTACGAGCAAGCCTACTGGCAGCAGACTACACCGATTGGAATTGTCTTTACCTTCGGTACGGTGATGGCATTTGTAGTCGGTACTGTCATCGTATTTCAGATTCTTTCGACTGACGTGAATGATCACATGAGCGAATATGCCACGTTTAAGGCAATGGGGTATCGTGATCGCTATTTGCTGCTAATTGTGTTAGAACAATCTCTGATTCTGGCATCACTCGGATTTATCCCTGGCTTGGGACTAGCATTAGGGCAATACACGCTCATTCGTAACCTCGGTGCTCTGCCAATTTCAATGACATTTACTCGGCTGGCTCTTGTCTTTTCTCTAACGCTTGTGATGTGTATGGTGTCGGGCATGATTGCGACTCGCAAGCTTCAATCTGCTGATCCAGCCGATAATTTTTAGGAGTCAGGATGAATCCAGTTTCTATGATTGCAAACGATTCCACAGTTGTTCCATCTTCAGTTATTCAAGTTGAGCAGTTAGATCACTTTTTTGGCGAAGGTGAACTGAAAAAACAGGTTCTTTTTGACATCAATCTTTCCATCAATGCTGGAGAAATTGTCATCTTGACTGGCCCCTCTGGTTCAGGCAAAACAACGCTGCTGTCGCTGATGGGTGGTTTGCGATCGCCCCAATCAGGCAGTCTTCGCATGTTGAATACAGAACTGGTGGGTGCTGCAAAAGCCGTTGCAGTGGAGGCGCGTCGCTCCTGTGGCTATATTTTCCAGGCACACAATCTGCATAGCAGTTTGACTGCCCAAGAAAATGTGATGATGGGTCTGGAAGTACACGGCACCTATTCTCGTTCAGAACGACGTAATCTGGCCTTGAACATGCTGTCAGTGGTGGGTTTAGCGGAACGCATTCAATACTATCCAGCGGATCTCTCCGGCGGACAGAAGCAGCGGGTGGCGATCGCCCGTGCCCTAGTCAGCCATCCTCAAATCGTTTTAGCTGATGAACCAACAGCAGCACTTGACAAAAAATCAGGGCGCGATGTGGTGGAACTGATGCAAAAACTGGCAAAAGAACAGGGCTGCACAATCTTGATGGTGACGCACGATAACCGAATTTTAGATGTGGCTGATCGCATTATCTACATGGAGGATGGGCGTTTAATTGTCGAGTAACAGATAAGATGGGTTCTTCCCCACTTTTAACAATTCAGATCTTCAATAAGACAAATTATTTCCGAAATTCCAGAGTAAATTCCTAAGATCTTCTCTTATAACGGGTAACCTTTCAACATTATATTCCAGTAGAGATAGGGAAATCCATATTTTTTTAGCAGCCACATACTGTACCGTTCTCTAGTTGGATCAATTGGGAATGTGGGGGAAAGCTTGTTGTCATAACCAAATTCAGCAAGTACTACCTTGCCATATCCTGTAGTTATTGGACAGGAACTATAGCCGTTGTATTTTTGAGTGAGGTTTTTTGAGTTGATTAAAGCCAGTAAGTTATGAACAACAACTGGCGCTTGTTTTCTCACAGCAGCCGCTGTTTTCGATGTTGGGAGACTCGCCGCATCACCCAAGCTAAAAACGTTAGGGTAAACATTGTGCTGTAGCGTATATTTGTTTACATTAACCCAGCCTTGACTTGCCCCATCTGGTAGAGCTAATTTACTCTGTTTTATAAAGTCTGGTGCGCTCATAGGTGGTGTGACATGGAGCAAGTCATATTGGATAGCGACTTCTTCGACACCCGAATCTGTTAAAACATCAAAAATTGCTGTTTTGGTATCTGCTTTAATTTCTTTGAGATTGTGTTTGTATCTCACGTCTATCTGTTTACGCTCTACTACAGAAAGCAGTTTTTCCGCAAATTCTTTAACGCCGAAAATTACTCCCATAGCTGTGCAAAACATGATTTTTGACTGAGGGCGTATCCCTTGTTTCCTGAAGGCATCATCAGCCAAATACATAATTTTCTGTGGTGCCCCTCCACATTTCACCGGAGTATTAGGGTAAGTGAATATAGCATTACCATCTTTGAAGTTCTTGATGAGTTCCCAAGTGTAAGGGGCGTATTCATAAGCATAATTACTGCAAACGCCATCTTGCCCAATTGTTTCTTTTAGCCCTTTAACCAAATGCCAATCAATTTGAATACCTGGAGCTAATACCAGATATTCATAACAAATACGCTTTCCTTCCTGAGTAATAACTGTATTGTTGTCTGGATCTAACTTAGCTACATAATCTTTGAGCCAAGTAGCACTATCAGGAATATAGTCTTTTTCATCCCTTACAGTATCAAGAGCTTTGTAAACACCACCGCCAACTAGAGTCCAAGCTGGTTGGTAATAGTGCTTGTCTGTTGGTTCAATAATGGCAACATCAAGCTGTTTATTTTTTTTCAGCAGTTGGGCGGCAACTGTGATACCTGCGGCTCCACCCCCGACGACTACGACTTGGTGCTGCACACTCACTGAGTCACTTGGAATGGCTGATTCACCATCTAATGGCTTAACTAGTGCTGAGGACATGATGTTTTTATTTGCTTTAAAAATCAAAATTTCTCGTTTTATTGATTTTATAAGTGTGAAAGCGCTTGCCTAAATCTTGTCAAGAACCAAATATTAATGAAATGTACTAAAGCTTTATTCACAAGATGCGCTTACCCTGATACACGAATCGTGAGCTTGCTTTAGGTAGTTGATACTTTGAAATATTATATTTTTTTTTAAAAAATTTCTGTTACTCTCCTACTTTTTTTAGGACTTACGCACGAGTTACTAATGAACTTGACTGTGAGATTGCTTCCTTACGTCGCAATGACACAACTACGTTTCCCTTGCGTAAGTCCTGTTTTTACAAAATGACGAAATTGCAGACTAGAGATTCTGGAAAAGTTCTATAAGTAGATCAGTAGAAAGAAACCGAACTATGTAAAGAATTGTAAAAACGTCTCAAACCCTAATCATTTCATGAATGGTGAAGCACAACCACCTCTAAGTCAGACCAGCGTTCGCGTAGGACTCCAGCAAGTGCGCGCAAACCCCATACTTCACCTCGACGATGACCAACGGCGATCGCACTAATTTTTGTTTCTAGCAATGCTTGTTCAGCAGGCTGTCGCAACTGTCCGGTTATGTAGACATTCGCACCACCAGTTGCGGCTTCACGCACAAGCGAGTCAGTCATTGCACCAACAACAGCAACTCGTGTGACTTCAGTGCTTTGGGCTGCACGTACCTGCTCGTATCCACCAAATATTTGATTGACACTATCACACAAACGGGCAAAACTTTGAGTCGGAATATCTCCTATCATACCGATCGCTCTGCCGTCTTTGTTTCCCAACACTTCTAAACCTGACATTCCCAAGACGAACGCTAACCTGGAATTGAAAGAAAACGTTAAGCGCTGATCAAATGGTAAATGATAAGATATAACACCAATATCTGGTGCTAGTTGTCCTGGTTCTAGTTTCCAAGGACGATGTAAGAACAGTGCATCTATATGTTGAGTGCTTGCCCATTCCTGTAATTGCGCCCCAGGTTCTAGTACCAAGCCAAAACGTTTAATAGGGCGTGTTGAAGGCAAATATACACCTCCTCTTTCCTCTTGAGAGTATCGCTCAACAGCAAAGAATTGGTCTAAAAATTCTGTGATTTCTTGTAAAAGAATCAAGTTGCTTTCAGTTATCATTCATCATGTCTTCTTAGGAAGATTTTAACAAAAAATTATTATTTATATATTTTTTGTAAGCAGTAACACAAAAAAAAATTATAAATAATAATTTTTCTACAATAGTAATCAAACAGTTAACTAAAAATAGCGGCGATTGTCTAAATATAACTAAATAGAGATGCTTAATAATCTGACAATAGGTAAAAAAATAGGTGCAAGCGTTGGATTTGGGTTAACGATGCTTGTCGCTATTGGAGTTCTTTCATACCAAGCGACAAAACATCTTATTGAAAGCTCTAGTCGGGAAAGTCATACCTATCAAGTTGTTGGCCAATTGAATAATTTAACCTATCAGCTAAAAAACGCCGAGAAAGCACAAGAAATTTATCTGCTTACAGGAGATAAAAGATATTTACAATCTTACACAACGGCAATTCAAGTCATTGAAAAAAGTGTCAAATCTTTGAGAACATTAACGGCAGATAACATGAATCAGCAGCGTAGAATTGATGTTCTACAGCCAGAGCTTCAAAAAAAAATAGCAACAATGCAAAGCTTTATTTCCTTGCGTGACACTCAAGTATTAAATGCGGTCAGGCAACAGACGTTGACGAATAATGGCAACAATTCGAGCAATGAAATCCGTCGCATAATGTTAAACATGGAAAGCGAAGAGCGATATTTATTAGAACAGCGCTCTCGGCAAACTCAAGCAGCAACTCATCAGGCAATGAATACTATTACTTATGGTATTCCTCTGGCTTTTGTACTCTTAACTTTAATTGGTATTTATTTAAGTAGGAACATTTCTAAACCTCTTCAAGAACTCTCTCAAGTCACAGAAAAGCTGGCAATGGGAGACTTATCTGTGAGTACGACTGCTGACAATCGCCGGGACGAAATTGGTACGTTAGCGCAGGCGTTTAACGAGATGATTGCCAATTTACGCCAAACAACTCAGACAAATAATGAACAAAACTGGTTAAAGTCCAATTTAGCTAAATTTAGCCAGATGCTGCAAGGTCAGAGAAGTTTGGAAACTGTCGCTAGTATAATTCTCTCTGAACTTGCCCCATTGGTTAATGTACAACATGGTGTTTTCTACATCATGGACTCTGTTGATGAACAGCCAATGCTCAAGCTTATCGGTAGCTATGCATATCAACAGCGTAAACATCTGTCGAACCGATTCTCCTTAGGTGAAGGACTGGTGGGACAATGTGCCCTAGAAAAACAAAAAATTATACTCACAGATGTACCAAGTGATTACATTCATATCAGTTCTGGTTTAGGCGAAGCCAAACCATTAAATATTATTGTGTTACCTGTGTTGTTTGAAAATCAGGTGACAGCAGTGATTGAGTTAGCTTCTTTTCAACGCTTTGGAGAGATTTATCTGATTTTCCTAGAGCAAGTTACACAAACCATAGGTGTGGTACTGAACATAATTGCAGCCGATATCCGCACTCAAGAACTACTCCAAAAGTCACAAGCTTTGACACAACAGCTACAAGTTCAGCAAGAAGAACTTAAGCACAGTAATAAGATATTAGAAGAACAGGCTCAGACGTTGCAAGCATCAGAAGAACTTTTGAAGCAGCAGCAGGAAGAGTTGCAGCAATCTAACGAAGAATTACAAGAGCTAACTGCCAATTTAGAAGAAAAAGCGGAGCTATTATCAACGCAAAAAAAGGAAGTTGAACGCAAAAATCAGCAACTTGAAGAAACAAGGCAATCATTAGAAGAGAAAGCAGAGCAACTAGCGTTATCGTCAAAATACAAATCAGAATTTCTGGCGAATATGTCCCACGAATTGCGGACACCGCTCAATAGCTTATTGATTTTGGCGAACTTATTAGCAGATAACGTTGAAGGGAACTTGAGTGCAAAACAAGTAGAATATAGCCGTACAATTCACTCAGCAGGTCGTGATCTTCTGGTGTTAATTAACGACATTTTAGATTTGGCAAAAATTGAATCTGGAACTATGTCAATTAACATTAACCAGATGTTATTTCTAGAATTGCGCGACAGCATAGAAAGCATATTTAGGCAAGTCGCAATTGACAAAAAACTTTCTTTCACCATTGAATTAGCTCCAGAACTGCCAACAACGATTGAAACCGATGTAAAATGCTTACAACAAGTGTTGAAAAATCTGTTAGCAAACGCCTTTAAATTTACAGAGCGAGGAGAAGTCAGCTTACGGATGTTTGTGGCAAACCAGGGGTGGAGTTCCGACGAGGAAACTTTGAATAGTGCCCCTATGGTTATAGCCTTTGCTGTCAAAGATACAGGCATAGGTATTGCCTCACAAAAGCAAAAGATTATTTTTGAGGCATTTCAACAAGCAGATGGTAGTACGAGTCGGAAGTATGAGGGTACAGGGCTAGGCTTGTCAATCAGCCGTAAAATCACTGAGATATTGGGTGGCGAAATCAAACTTGAGAGTCACTTAGGTCAAGGAAGCACGTTTACGCTTTACTTACCCCAAGCAGTAGGAGGCAGAGACAGAGAAATGGAAAGTTCTCTGAGTTTGTCCCTGACTCCTTCAATTATGCCAAACTTTGAAGCACAGACACGAACACCGGATCTGCCCAGTCCCTTAATAGACGATAGAGGTAACATTCTACAAGGCGATCGCCTGCTTATAATTGTGGAAGATGATCTGATGTTTGCGCGTATCCTTTTAGACATGGCACGCCAAAAAGGATTTAAGGTCATCCTTGCCCACAACGGTAGTACCGGTTTGAGATTGGTACAGGAATTTCAGCCCTCAGCAGTCATCCTGGATATCCGCTTACCAGAAATGGATGGTTGGACAGTGCTGGATCGCCTCAAGCATGATCCTTCTGTGCGTCATATTCCAGTGCATATCATGACAGTTGAGGAGGGGCGACAGCGCGGTTTGCAACAAGGGGCGATCGCCTATCTACAAAAGCCAGTTAGTAATGAAACGTTGCAGCAAGCATTGACAAAAATGAAGGGTTTTGTGGATCGCAGTGTGAAGAATCTGCTAATCGTGGAAGATGACTCCACTCAACGGTACAGCATTGTGGAATTGATAGGTAACGGCGATGTTGAAACGACTGGTGTTGCAACGGGAGCAGAAGCACTAGCGGCGATTCGCTCACAGCATTATGACTGTATGGTGCTGGATTTAGGACTACCAGACATGAGTGGGTTTGAACTGATTGAACAAATTAAGCAGCAACCAAATGGTGAAGCATTGCCCATAATCATCTATACTGCCAGAGAACTGACCAGAGCCGAAGATACTCAACTGCGACGCATTGCAGAAACGATTATTGTCAAAGATGTACGCTCACCTGAACGTCTGCTGGACGAAACCGCTTTATTCTTGCATCGAGTACAGGCAAACTTACCGATACCTAAACAACAAATGCTTGAACAATTGCAATCGTCTGATCCTGTACTCGCAGGTCAAAAAGTGCTGATTGTCGATGATGATGTGCGTAATATCTTTGCTCTGACAAGTATGCTTGAACGTTATCAAATGCAGGTTTTGTATGCCGAAAACGGTAAAGATGGCATTGAAGTTCTGCAAAACAATCCAGATATTGATATGGTTTTAATGGATATGATGATGCCAGAATTGGATGGTTACCAAACCACTCGTCTGATTCGGCAAAATAATCAATTCAAATCCTTGCCGATTATTGCTCTGACTGCCAAAGCTATGCAAAGCGACCGCGACAAGTGTATTGAAGCTGGTGCATCCGATTATATTTCTAAGCCTGTTGACACCGAGCAGTTGGTTTCTCTTTTACGTGTTTGGCTATATCGATAGTTTTCTTTGTCCTCCTCACTCTATGATCACCCCTTCATTTTGGCGAATAAAGATTCATATTGATCCGTTACTAATTGAGAAAAAGGAAGTAAAAATTCACTTTTCTCAAACACTTCAGGTTTCATAGGTAACAAGCTGCGTAAAGGTTCTTGAAAATCAGCAGCAGTAATTTTTGTGGGAATTGGTGAATTTGTTTTAGTTAGTAAAGATATTTTTTCAGCAACGTCAGGGTTTAAACAAAAATCTATCCATTGATATAAAAAAGATTGCTTACCTTGATCTGCGGGAGTTACCCATACATCTGCCGAAAGTGCTGTACCTGACTGAGGAACTACCACCTCAAGTTGTGGATAGCGCCCAATCATTGATACAACATCGCTTGACCAGCCAACTGCTAACCAAGTATCCCCAATAAGTAGAGGTTCCAAGTATCTAGTAGAATCGTAAAATTTTACCTGTTGATTTAATAGTTGTAATTCCTTTTCTAAATTTGGAACTGTATTTAAGTTTTCTGTATTGTAAGATTTTCCCACCTTTTTTAAAACTAGACCAATAACTTCCCGTGGTTGATTTAAAAGAGAAATGCGCCCTTGGAGTTTCTCATTCCATAAATCACTCCAATCTCTCGGCGGCGTCAAACCTAATTCTTGGAACTTATCTCGGCGATAAATCATCACCGTACTACCCCAACGGTAAGGAACAGCCCAAACGTTTCCTTTGGTATCCACCAAACCTTTGTCGTTACGTGTTACCAATTCCTGCCATTTTTTGGGCAAACCAGACCACTGTTTTATCTTTGTCACATCCAGTGGTTGTATGAGTTTCTTCTCAATTGCATAACTTATCCAGTAATCTCCTAAAGTGACTAAATCAGCTTTGGTAACTTTTTGAGATTTCACAAATGGTACGAAGCGACGCCATCCTTCCTCATCAGTGCTATTCGTTTTTTTCTGCCAAGTTTGCAATTGTTGAAATAAATCGTGTAATTGCTCTACAGGAGTAAATTTTAATTGCACTTTGGGTTGCAAGCGGCTGAATTGATTAACTATCTGACCAGGGATTGAACCTTGCAATATTTCCACGTTTAACACTTGTTTGTTGTTAGCACACCCAACAAGCAGTTGTGAAAGCGCGAGTGTACTTGTACCTAGCAAAAAAGACCGTCGCTCCATTGATTTTGACTTTTAGCTTGGAAAAGCGTTAATAGTAGCAGTTTTACAAACCTAAGTGTAGCAAGAATTAACTTAGACCATTCAAAGATATCTCTATCGCTTGATTTATAATTTCTATTTTTATATGAAAAGATATTTATTTTTAGGGCATACTAGTCAATATCGCGAATTGTCAGAGTTTTTTGACAATCCGATTTGAAATTTCCTTTTTTTACTTGATACCGATGTAAGCTATTAGTTATATTTTACGTAAGTAATTATTCACCGAAACAGCCAGTTATTGAGTACGCAGTGTCTGACTTTTTGTTTTACAGTCCCTAAAAATGAAGGTGCTGAGGTCAAGGTTTTACATCGTGAATTTATTTATGGCCCAAGCATGGGCGATCATCGCAGAATCCAAAGGATTTATCAGGAGGGATTTACTGAGAACTCAGCCTATGCACTCAGCACCAAGAAAACGTTAAGCGTAAGTATTTTTCCAAAAAAATCTGCTAATTTAATTTTTGTAAATAAAAAATGTTACTAAGACTTCTAGAGAATATATAGAAATATTTAAAATTAAAAATTTAAGTATTGCATTTCAACAGAACATATTAAAAGTTAAAAAAATCATAAGTATAGTTAACATGGTCAATAGATTGAATACTATAGATAAAGTAAGCGGATGAGGGTATTCAATGGAGCCATTACAAAAGCAGGTCCAAACTCTGAGTAACAAACTGGATGCCCTCTGTGAGGTGATTTCGCAGCTTGATAGTAAAGTTTCTCAAGCTTTATCAGAAGGCTGCCTAGTCAAAGGACAAGAGGCTCAGAATAATTTCTTGGAAAATAGCGAAGCAAAGCGCTATCAGTTAAAAGGGCTAACCAGTTTCAGTTCAGAGCTTGAACATAAGGATGTCATCATAGATGGCATTTATCCAGACAGCACGAATTTTCAAGGCGGAGATAAAAGTATAACACCAGAAATTCAAATCCAACGGCTGACAGCCCAATTAACAGCAGCATACAATCGCATCGCTGCTCTGGAAGAACAATTACTGCTCAAAAGAATTCATTCGTGACATCCTCCTGCGCCAAATCAAAGATTATGGCGCAAACTTCCCAATCTTGCGGTTGGGCTTTCCTGCTTCATTGGTCGTGCCTAGACCGAAATCCCCGGCGTTAGCGTTACCTCCACAGGCAGCTTGACTGCGAGTCCCGCAGCTGCAAGACCTCTTTGTTCTACCACCATAGCGGCAGCAACATCGCGGTCTGTTGTATATCCACATTCATGACACACGTGAACACGTTCAAACAATTTCTTTTTCCCGGTATGGTTTCCGCATTGAGGGCAGGTTTGACTAGTCCCATTCGGATTGACTTTAGCGAAATAGACCCTGCGTTTCCAACAAACCCAGGAAAGGATTTCTAGGAAACTACCCCAAGCAGCACGCCAGGTGCTACAACGGGGGGAACCCCCGCAACGCACTGGCTCATCAAGGCAATGCTTTGCTAACATACCTCGACTTGTTGCTTTAAGGTTGACGTCTTCAGCGAAAACCATACCTACACCATTGCAAAGTGCGTGAGCAGTATTGATATGGAACTGTTTGCGCGTATCATAAATACGTTCATACAATCTACGTATTTTATGCTGCACTTTTCGGTAATTGGCAGAGCCTTTAGTTTTGTTTTTCAACTTGCGTTGCAGCCATCTAAGCTCGCTTTGCAAAGAATTGAAAAACCGGGGTCTTTCTACCAATAATCCATTAGACGCAGCCAAAAACTTCTCCAACCCAACATCAATGCCTATAGAACTACTATTCGGCAGAATGTCAGGTACGGAAACATCAGATTGCAGAACCAATTGAGCGTACCATCCCGATGCTTTATTGATAACCCTGACCTGTTTGACTACAAATCCATCAGGAATTGGGCGATGCAAATTGATTGGCACTGCCCCAATTTTTGGCAGTTTAATTTGAAAACCCGTAACAGGGTTAGATTTAAACTGTGGAAACACAAAAGAACGATACTGACCAAACTTTTTAAACCGAGGGAATCCAAAACCGCGCTCCATCATGAACTTGAATGCTTTATCAAGTCGTTTCAGTGCGTCTTGCAACACTTGAGATTGAACATCTTGAAGCTCTGGATTATCCTTTTTAATTGGCGTCAGCGCATTCTGTTGTTTGTAATAGTCAGGGTATGGCGTGTCAGCAGGGATGATATATTCGGAGCGAATAGAACAAGCGTTGACCGCACACTTTCTAGAACTTATCCAGTCTTTTCGTTCTCGCAAAGCATAATTGTACACCTTACGGCACGATTCCATCCAAGTTAGGATTCTTGCTTCTTGAGCGGCGTCTGGGTAAATCCGGTAGCTGTAAGTCAACGAAAGCATTTAATCACCTCCTTAGACATTCTAACAGACTTCATTCATCTGTTAGAGGTTTCTAGAAATAGAAAAAAGGCAGCATATTGAATGCTACCTTTTTTCATGAGGGATCCATGTATCCCGACGCCAACCCTTCGACTTCGCTCAGGGTATGGCGCGGGACTTATAGCCCCTCAAACTCCCCATCAGTTAACCAACCAAGAACATTAGAACTCCCGCCATAGCAACTCAGGTTGAAAATTTCTACGCAGTTTTTAGCTAATTTCATTGCATTCTTGTTCGATTTACATATAAACCAAATGCAAAATTCTTCTAAAGCTTGACAAAAGCATGTTTTTTGCTTGGCTATATTCTGAATTCTGACCCCTGGCTTCTAGACATGGGATCATTGAGAATTCTGAGTTGTGTATTTTGACTCCTTTTCATATTGCTCTAATTGGTGTTCAATTGCTTGCAAAAGTTGATGTTGCTGCCAACCTTGCACTAGATGAGCAGCTATACAAGCGCCCCCAGCGCCGACACCTTCTTTGACAAAACCGTGCTCGTAGGCTCTTAGTTGAGGATAACGGGAATCAGCAAAACTCAGTTCAGTCGCTAGTAGCGGTGGAGTCACTCCGTTAGGAGTCATGTTGCTCTTACCAACTAGCTGGGCTAGTTCAATTGTGCCCCCCGTAAGGTCTTGTGCTACCCAACGGGTTGTTCCGATAAGAACTTCTTCTGGTCGCCAGGACAAAGCATAAACTTGAGTAATGGCACTGATCAGTGCATATACTGCTAGCATTTGTGTTCCACCAGCAAGCAAAACACCACAACTGCGGCTAAGGCCGATCGCCATCCCAGCAACTACAACTTGCATGGGGTCGCCCACTGCTGCAACTAAATCAAGGGGATCAATGGAAGCAGGGGATGAGGATAGCGGAGTGTGAGAGTGTGCGAGTGTGGGAGTGTGGGAGTGAGACAGCGCGAATGACGGGTTTCCCGACAGAGGCGACTGCGTTCGCGTAGCGTCTGGGCAGGAGATACCCGAAGGGTGTGGGAAAATATCCTTTTTTCCTTCCTTCCCTCCTTCCTTCCTTTCCTCCTCTGCTTGTCTTCGACTCCTCATCTTCTCCAGCCCAGCCTCCACCACTGCCCACTTTTGCGCGTGATTGCAAACTGGGTGAGAGCTGTTAACCTTTCCGACTGCTGGTATGCCTAAGCCAGTTAAAATTGCTAAGGCGGTTGTCGTTCCTCCTACGACACACTCGCTCAAAATAAAATATCGATTTTGGATTTCTTTACCCAGTCGTTCTCCCCAAAGCAACCCCTGCTTGAACAAGTGGTGTACCGTTGCAAGTTCCATAGCAGCGCCTTGACTTAAACACCTAGCTGAAGAACCACCTAAATCAATAGCTGGGACAGCAGGGGACTGAGGTAAACCAGCATTGAATAAATAAAGTGGAATATTTAGCGCCTCAACCACAGCGCGGGAAATGATCACAGGAGACGCCCCAGCCGCTAATGGTGGTAAAGAATATTTCGGTTTATGTTTTGCACCATAATATAAAAACTCAGCATCTGCACAAGCGGTGTATTTTCTATCCTCACAAGTACGACCAGCTGCGGAAATTCCAGGAATCAAACCAGTTTCAGTAAATCCTAAAACACAGGCAAATACCGGTAAACAACCGCGATATTTTGTTATCCATTCCTCAGCCTGATCAGTCTGAGTATAAATACGAATAAAGTCATTGGTCATTAGTCATTAGTTATTAGTACTTTCAAGAAACACAGGGAGTGTAGGGGTTCGCTGTTCGCTGTTCGCTGTTCGCTGTTCTCTGTTCGCTGTTCTCTGTTCGCTGTTCTCTGTTCGCTGTTCTCTGTTCGCTGTTCTCTGTTCGCTGTTCTCTGTTCGCTGTTCTCTGTTCCCCCTTACACCCCTAATTGTTGACCATCATTCATAATCCATGATCACTTGCACCCAGCGTGGGGGGCGAGGGATGGGGTTACCAAGGCGATCCAACAGCAGCCATGCTGCTAAGTGTACTGTAAATAAGTAGATAAAGTTGTTGAAGATAATTAAGGCGATCGCCCCCACTTGAATCCAAAATACACTGGGATTCACCAAAATTCCCAGTTTGAGAATAACCCACTCTATAAAGTCCGTCACTTGGTTGATGACATAAATCCAAAGGTCTTCACTAGTCAGCACAGACATCAACCATATACGAAAAAAGACTCCAATGGTTCCCAATAGTGCACCCAAGGTGATGGAAACAATCCAAGGAACCCGACGATTCCATGTTGATCCTAAAAGTACGCCCATAAAGGCAAAGGGGATGACAAACAGTAGACTGCGGACTGGTCCCATCAGCACCGAAAGCAGCAATCCACATGTGAGCGCCGCCATCCATGCCGCTCGTTTGCCCCAGCGAAGGTATACTAGGGCGATCGGCACGGGAAAAAATATTCGTAATACAGGTCCTAAAGGAAAGTAAAAATTAATAAACCAAATCAAGCTAGCGGTGCTTGCTAAAAACGCCGTTTCCACCATTCTTAACGGCACTTCCAGCTTCATAGAGTTTTTGTTAGAGTCTTTTGTTTGCCTGACCATTAATTTCAAAGGAGGTAAGATGAGAAGAACGAGCAACTGTTAAACGATCATTTTTTCTAAGGCTGACAAATCGGGAATACAAATCACCTCTTGCTCTCGTTTAATCAATCCTTTTTTTTCCAGTCTAGTCAAGACTCGTGTAACTGTTTCCCTTGCCAGCCCACTTAAACTACTCAATTCCCTGTGAGGTAAATTCGGAATTTTGATTCCCTCTTCTCCTTTCTTTCCCTGCCCCTCTGCTAAAAACAATAACGTATCTGCTACCCGCGATTGACTGTCAGATTCCCTTAAGCGCAATCGCCGGTTTATTTGACGCAAACGACGTGCCATCAGTTGCGCCAGTCGGACTCCCGCCATTGGTTCTGTTTGAAGTAACTTGACGAAATCTTGTGCTGGCATACTACCAATGATCGTAGAAGTTAGCGTAATGACGTCAGTGGAACGAGGTACTTCATCAAGAGCTGCCATTTCACCAAATAATTCTCCTTTGCCAAGAATATTCAGTGTTACCTCTTTGCCTTCTAAGTTATAAGTCCGTATTTTTACCCAACCCTCTATAATAAAATATACGGACCCCCCCCAGTCATTTTCTAACAAAATCACTTGATTTGCTGGATGAGTGCGGGTTACTAGATGAGTAAGTGCTTGTTCTACAACGGTTTCAGGTAACCCTTGGAAAAAGGGTGCCAAATACCTTAAGGGATTGGTAAGTGCTTGTACGCTATACCGGTCTTCCATTACGACATTTTGTTGATAAAAGCTGTAATATACACAAAAAATAACGCTACTTTTATAAGCCTAGGCTATTAAAGTACAGGCATTAAAATCTAAGAATAAACTATGTTACACAATAAAGCGAGCCAATCGTTTTTTAGCAAAAGTATTGCGTTGTCGCAAAAAAATTCGCAAAAGTATGGCAATAATAAATAGTCTACAGCTTACAGTTCCCAGATTGAAGACTAGCAGCACTGTAAACTTAAATACTTACAACTCAAAACTATAGGCAAGCTAAATAAATAATACTCATGGTCATGAATTTTTGCTACCCTATAATCTTTAGCTGTTTTGCTGCAAACTACAATAATATTGCCGGATACCCGTTTAATGCCTAACATAGTTGCAACAGTTAAAAAATTTTCTATCGCCACCTGAGTTAAAATTCTAGATAAGGTAAATTAACGTGACTTCCCGCGCAACAGAAACTCAACAACTGATTGCAGACATTGACCGCTTACTCACCAACAAGCGTCTACCTAGACTTTTCTCTAATCAAGGATCAGAACTACGGCAAGTTTTAGAACGAATTCGCGACTTTTTAGTCAATTTATCAGAAAGTTATCCTCAAGTTCAAACCTACGAGGAGCTACAATCACAACAATCTTTGCCACAGCAGCAATCTTTACAGCAACAGGAAAATATTAATGTTGTGGCAGGACAAGAAAACAATCCATTTGCCGTAGTACTGGCACCGTTACAAGAAGAAATCAAAGTACTATTGCAACAGCGATCAAATCTTGCCGAAGAAATTAGGCAATTAGAACAAAAACGCCTGCATAACTACTCCTTAGCACAGCAATTGGCGAATCAGGAGCGGATGATTTCCGAATTTTTGCAGGTGCTAAAAAGCCGCGTTGTGTCTGATGTTACACTATCAACGACAGAAACTGGAGTCAATTCTCAAATCCAGCATTTGGTGACAACTCATCAAGATCATACAGAACCTGCAACTTCTTCGACTCTACCTGTAGTTGAGTCACCAGAGCAAGTGGAACGATTATCAAGACTTACAAACAAATTAGATCAAAAGTTACTCGCTCTTGATGGAACTGTGAATGTTGTTTTTGAGGCATTACAAGGCAATATTCACACTTATCACGAGTCTTTGTCCCAGGCGCTGGCGAGAATGCACAGCAAAGGAGTGCAAGGGGAACAGTTACTGGCAAGTTTAATCACCAATTTTACGCAGCAGTTGCAACAACAAACTTCCATCAACCAACCGTCTGTTGAGAATATAAAAGATGAAACACCACAGTTAGTAGAATCTAATCAGTTAGCTTCAGAACTATCTGAAGTAACACCAAATAACCAAGTACTTAGCTTGGAAGGACAACAGGGCAGTGCGAATGCATCAGATTTAAATGCAGTCGTTTTTCTGGACAGGCAAGACACACAAAGCTTTGTAGAGACTGCTGATATTAGTGCTGTACACCAGGGTAGTTCTCCATTGATTCGTGATCAAGTAGACCAACTATATGCCAGTCTGTTTGGTGTTGACGTCACAGATGTGCCAACACCTCAAGTCACTGATATCACGGATGACTTCTTTGCTCAGCCAACGCCAACTGTATCAGCGCCCAGTGAAGTCACGGATATCACAGAAAAATCATCTACTCCTACATTCCCTGAATTTACAGATGAGTTATTTGAGCAAACCACAACCACACCTGCTGAAAGTCAAGTTACAAATGTTATAGATATCACAAATAAATTATCTGAACTTGATGCCATTGATTTGACAACTTTTATAGATGAATTTTTTGAGGGACAAACAACAACTAGACCGGCGGTAACAACTGATGATGACAAAGATGTGACGCAGACCGACACAAATGTCACAAATGAGTTATCATCTGACCAACCAACACTTATCTCATCTGCCAACACTTCGCCACCAACTGTAACTCCTCAACCACAATCAGAGTTCCTGTATGAGATAACTTTTGAAGCACCGCAAGTACCAGCTTCACCAGTGTCGAATCTCTCACAAACTTATCCAAACGCTGCAACAAATCAAGAACAACAAGTTGATTCTGTTGTTGAAATTCCAGATCCCTGGTTGGAGGAACTAGAAGCGGATCTTGTAAAACTCAGTACCGATGAGCCAAAACAGACACAAGGTCTGAACTTGGAAACTACAGAACAATCATCCATTCCTCGGGAAAATATATTGCCAGAATTACCGTCTGTGGAAGAGTACACTCAAGTTGTTTCTTTTGACAGTACCAGCCCAGTTAGTCCAACAACTGAAAATATAATTACAGTGTTGACTGATTTATTGGCTGATATAAACCGCGAGCAGTCACTTACAGTAAGCACAGCACCTATCACTTCAGAAACCCTAGAAACTCCTCCACACAATGTTGTTGAATCAACAACCGCTGAGATTCAAAATCGTGATGTACAAGAGTCGTCAGATAACAACGTTCCTGGTTCGCCACAAGAGAATGTGCTATTTCAAGAAGAAAATCAATCTACAGAAATGGTTGATATTTCCTTGGAAGAAGCGCAGTTGGAGCAGTTGGAACTGGATTTAGCAAGTTTTGATGGGGAGATAAATGCTCTGTTGCACCCTTTCACTCAAAGCGAAAATCAAGAACAAGCAGAGACTGAGCCAAACTCAAGCACAATAGAACCACAAGCAAAACTCGAAAAAAATGTGGTAACAGAAGAAATCGACGCTTCTTCTGTCTTCATTTCTGGTTCAATAAATAACGAAGCCCGTAAATCTGTTTGGTATTTAGGAATTGATTTGGGTACAACCGGAATTTCTGCTGCTTTGTTAAATCGCTCCACAACACAGGTGTATCCTCTGTACTGGTCAGCAGCACAAACCCAAGAGGAAGCAACTTTTATAAAACGGTCGTTTCGTTTACCAGCAGAAGTTTATCTGCCAACTGCTTCGGTGACTGGCGGCGAAACAGAAAACTCTTTTGCACAAGATGCGACACCACCAGGGGCTGTAGCTGAAGAAAAAGTACCTGAGAATATGGCTACGGGTTCTGGATCACCTCAGTTAGGTGCTGCAACGGATAACTTATTCTCAGCGCAGTTGAAACCCTATCTGCAAATTGCCTTACCTTACAAGAGTGAAGGACAAAAATGGGAACCAGTTTTGCAATTAAACGAATCTTATACTGTTCCATTGGTTTGGGTTGTGCGATCGCTCTCGAAATTGCTGTTAACATTCACCTCGGATCGCAGCAGCACGACGTTGGGTTTAACTGCAGCCGCTGTTGGTCTAGAGCAAGAAACCTTCCGTGGTATTATCAATGAAATTACTGGTGTTATTTGCACTTGCCCATCCAACTGGTCGGAACAATATCGCTTTAACATCCGAGAAGCTATACTTATCAGCAAATTAGTGCAGCATCCGGAACAAGTCTTTTTCTTGGAGGAAGGGATTGCTTGTTTGCTGTCAGAACTTGATGGCGCTGAAGGTGAAATCGTCAAAATTACAGATCATCAGGGGACTCGTTCTGCAAGAAGCAGCGATCGCCCTGTTGTGGGTAATACTTTCGTCCTTAATATCGGTGCTGCTGCAACAGAAATGGCGTTAGTTGATTTGCCGCAAAACTTAGAATACCTCACCCATAGTGATTTTATGCTTCACGGTTTTGCTTATGCTGGCAAAGAATTAGAGCAGGACATTATTTGTCAATTGCTATTGCCATCTAAATGGCGACAACTACGCACGATTTCTCAAGAAGATACCAAAACGTATACCACAAAATCCAATAATTGGCAACCATCAATTCCTGGTTTAGATCAGATGTCGTTTTCTAGTTTAAGCTTGGAAGAATTGAATTTGCCTCGGGCTGGGGAACCAGATGTTGGAGAACGCATTCGCCTACAGCAACGCTTAGAAAGTTCACTTTTAGGAAAGGCGATTATTGAGGCGGCGATCGCTCTCAAGCTGATTTTGCAACACCAAGAATCTTTTACTCTAGAACTGGCAGATCAGCAATGGGTTTTGCAGCGACGAGACTTAGAAAGCCAGGTGTTTGTGCCATTTGTTCGACGCCTCAACCGAGAAATTAATCGGTTACTTGTTGCCAAAGGCATACCAACAGAAGCAATAAATCAAGCTATCCTCACAGGTGGGGTTGCTTGTGTTGCGGCGGTGAGTCGTTGGCTGCGGCAGAAACTGCCCAACGCTAAAATTATCCAAGATTTGTATCTTGGTGAAAATGGCTCTCCCAATTGCAGTCGGGTTGCATATGGTTTAGCAGTACTCCCGCTGCATCCTCAAGTCTTAGACGTTCCCAGACAACAGTACACCGACTATTTCCTGTTCACAGAATTGCTGCGAATTTTGCCATCAAGAGCCATATCCTTTAGCGAAGTTATCCAGTTATTAGAGAATCGTGGCATTAATACCCGCAGTTGTGAGCAACGTCTGCTGGCTTTCTTGGAAGGTGAGTTACCTTCTGGCTTAGTCCCCACCAGCATAGATGCCATCTGGCTCACCCAAGGTTCGTGTGAAAATTCTAACTATAAGGCGATCACAGGCGCACCACTTTTTGAAAAACAAGGAAGTCTCACTTTTCGTCCCAATACCGAACGACTCCAGGCTGTTGCTCGTTATCTCGACGCCATTAAACCTAGTATTCAGCAATCCCTAGAGGAACCTTACACAGTTAATTTCGCGTTGGGAGTTGTTGATTAGCACTTTGTCCGTTCCACAACACTTGGACAACCGTTAGACAAAGTTGAACTTTGTTAGACACTGCCCAGTTTGCTTCCTGCAACAGGACTGGCAGTGTCGACAACGAAAAATAAACTTTTAGGCGAACGGTAGACAGTTTTGTCATTTTCCACATTTTTTTGTATCATTTCTGGTTCCTGAAAGCAAGATGTGATAATCTCGTATATCTATAGCAAATCAAAGTAGGCTAATTGCCAATCACCTCGAAAGCATCTACCAAATCAAAGTCTCAGAACAAAAAAGTGTGCATATACCTCTCTCTGGAGAGTGGCTTTTCGGACAAAAATCATAGTTTTCAACTTTACCTAAATTTTGTTTTTTACAAAAAATATTTCTGTATGGATCTGGGCGAAAAATACTAATCTTATAAATAACAGCCATATTAATACAGAAATATTTACAACGATTCAGGGTAACCAATTCATTCTGCTTGACATTTTCAGCCAAGGAGAAACAACAGTCTGCAAGCTCGACTTGAAAAAGGCAGAGGAGGCAGGTGCTAACAGTGGGCAATGCCCGACTTGTAAGCGCAAAGCGCACGCAATCATGCGCTCTTCCGTAAGGCGTCTCGTAGACATACAAAGCAGCGTAGGCGTGCAGGAGTTAGTAACTGCCGTGGCAGATGGCAGAAGGGAAGAAAAGTTTTTTCATTCCTTCTGGTGTACACAAGTACATGATGGCTATTGAATACTCTCAGATTCTCTCTAGGAGGGTCTATAAAAAATTATGGACAATACAAACCGAAAAAAAATCGTCATTCAAGGAGAAATGGCACTCCTTCTACGAGGCTTAATTATTGGTAAAATATTGACACTTGTGGTTATTGGTGGACTGTTCTGGTGGCTAGTGCGCCCACGCTTGTTGATTACCAACAGCATTGACTCTTTGCCTAGTCAAAGTACAAACACTATCTCTAGCTCTAGTCCTAAATTAGCCTTTGAGACAGGTGCTGATATTCCTATCGGTTCATTCAAATACGGTGGCAGTACAGCCTGGGCACCTATTCGACAATTAATAGATTCTCAAATTCAAAATGCTCATCCAGAATTGCAGTTAAATTACGTAAGACCGACAAACGGCAGTCCTGGTTCCGGTTCAGGCATTCGTATGTTGCTTAACGGGCAATTGGATTTTGCACAGTCTTCTCGTCCGGTAACAGTTGAAGAGTTGAACACAGCCAAGCAGCGAGGCTTCACGCTTGAACAACGTCAAGTTGGTATTGATGGAATAGCCGTAGTGGTGAACCCATCACTCACGGTGCCCGGTTTAACAGTTGACCAATTGCAACAAATTTATCATGGAGAAATTACAAACTGGAAACAAGTTGATGGACCAGACTTACCCATCACTCCTTTTGCCCAACATCCAGAAGACGCAGATACACTAATATTTTCAACCAACAAATCAAGCGGCACATCAACCAACAAAGACTTAAATAATCAAGGATTTAGCTCTAACGTCCAGTATGTCCACTCTACTACACAAGCGCTGCGCCAACTCAATAAAATTCCAGGCGGTTTGTATTACGCTTCTGCTCGTACACTAGTCCCTCAATGTAGTGTGAGGTCTTTGCCACTTGGTCAGACTCCGACTTCGCTCATTCCCCCCTACCGCCAACCCAAAGTGCCAAACGAGGAGTGCATACGCAAGCGTAATCAGCTCAATACTCAAGCAATCAAAAATGGCAGCTATCCACTCACCACAAACCTGTTTGTGATTATTAAGCATAACAATGGTCCCGAAGAGCGAGCAGGAGAAGCCTATGCCAAACTTTTACTAACTGAGCAAGGGCAAAAGGCAATTGAGCAGGCTGGATTCGTTAGAGTTCCTTAAATTTGTATGATTCCTTTGTGTATACAGTTACATTAGATGAAAGCAGCATGCATACTTCACAAGACACAAAGGAAGAATATATAAACCTCCGCAATGAATCCTATTAAACATGGATTTGCCTCTCAATTTACTAGTTTATACTAGCTTTACTAATGTGGGCTTTGAGCTGCTTACCAGTGAGCAGGTTCCCTTGGACATTCAGCAAACGTTTCTTAAAAAGGTGGTTTTCCGCTACTGGAAGGCTTTTGAGTGTAGAAACCATAGTGACAGAGCTGCTTATCTTCTTCAGGTTACTCTAGAGGATTGGTTGTTTGGCTGGCTGTACAACGATGAGTGGGATAACACTAATTACAGTCACATACCGTACTTTATTTGCTACCACCTAACCAAACCACTACACTCTTTCCAGGTTGAAAAAGTTTGTGCTTGCCTGCAAAAGGGACCATTAACACTGGTGGAACGCCACAAGTTTTCAAATTCTTTAAAACCCCTGATTCTAAAAGACGTGAGTAGTTATCAGGAGGCGAAGCCAGGAGTGTTGATTTCCTGGGAAACCCGTCAGCAAATTCATATGAACCTTAAGCAGGGAAAATTCATAGATTTATTTATCCCGGCGAAGGAACACGAAGGGGTTATCGAACTATCGTTACCAGTCGAATCTCAAGAACTATTTACTGCTGACAAAAGCGCTCTTAACCCTACTTTGCTTCCTTTGATTCCAGTCACAGAAAAACGAAGGATTAGCGAAGTGTCGTTACCAGTCGAATCTCAAGAACTATTTACTGCTGACAAAAGCGCTGAGAATGATCTTTTGGTACTTCGTAGAAATTTTATTTTGCTGTTGGGAATAGGCTTTGGTGTAATAACGAGTTTGGCAGTGATAGTTTTCATCTACGTATTTTTTCAGATGACATCCTCTCAGAACCAACCAAATAAATCACTCTGGCAAAATACTTCACCTCCAACGACTCCACAACCAGAGCATTTTGGCAATTTTGTACGTTAATCATTTTTGTGCCACAAGGAGCGTCAACCTTTGACACCGCTAGCAGTTTCTGTGGGGACAATGTAGCGTTGTAAAAACAGAAATAGTAATAGTACTGGAGCGATAGAAATGACTGAACCTGCGGCGACTAACCGCCAGTTCAAGGAAAATGTACCCGCAAGCTTGGCAACTCCTAAAGGAAGAGTGTATAAGTTTTCATCTTGAATAACTATTAAAGGCCATAGAAAGTCGCTCCAAGAAGCAATAAATACAAAAATTGACAGAGTGACGAGTGCTGGACGAATTGCCGGAATCATAACATGCCACCAGATGCCTAACTCCGAACAGCCATCCATGCGTGCTGCTTCTTCCATCTCTTTAGGGACACTCATAAAAGCTTGTCGCAACAGAAAAATCCCAAAAGCAGAAGCTAAATCAGGAAAAATGATTCCCAAATAAGTATTTCTTAAACCCAACTGGACTGTCAAAATGTATAGCGGAATCATCACGATTTGAAAAGGAATCATAATCGTGCAAACAATGGCTAGAAAAATCCAGTCTCTGCCTGGAAAAGACAATCTTGCCAATGGGTAAGCAGCTAAAGCGCAAAAAATTAGATTTAAGCATACAGTCAGCACCGCCACCAAGGTACTGTTGAATAGGTATTGCCCAAAGGGATTTGTCTGCCAAACATTGACAAAATTATCGATGGTTGGTTGACTTGGCAATAACTGCGGGGGGGATTGAAAAATATTTTCGGTTGAGGATTTTAACGCTGTACTGATTAGCCAAAACAGGGGAAATAGCGTTAATACTGCTATAACCACCAATGGTACGTAGATTAATAAACGATTTTGGATTTTTAAATTAGTCATCTGCCAAGAATTTCATGTCTGTTGGTTCTATTCTCATGTTCGCAGACGGCAACCAATTTCTCGTTTCCCGCAAAGGCAAGTAATACGGGGATCGTCTTCGGCGATGAGAATCCAATTCATGGATTGCAGCCTCAACACAAAAAGTTATACCCTTTCACGAAAATCCTGATACATTTCACTTCCCCCTTCGGGTATCTCCTGCACAGACGCTACTTTGTAAGTCCCAAAGGGACACGCTTACGCGTATCTCCTGCACAGACGCTCTTGCAACGCTCGATTCGTGCGCTTGCGCTTACGCAGTCGCCTGGCTGTCGGGAAACCCTACCAAGAGCGCTGTCTCACCTACTCCCCCTACTCCCCCATATGTATCAACGTTAAAGTGAAACGGTATTAGGCGAATAACACTAGATCCATGACCCAGACGACTAGAAAGCTCGATCCATTTTTCCTCTTCCTTTGCGTTCTTTGCGTCTTTGTGGTTTTTTTTCTTCCCCTCAAAGTTGCCTTGGTAGAGTACTAGTTCAAAGCCAGGAATAGGTAAAATCTACCCTTCGGGAAGCCGCTTTGCGTCTACATGGGGGCTAGACGATCAGAATTTAAATCAAACAAATTTTGGAATATCCAACTACCGAGGGGCACTCGGAAAGTTAACCCTTGGGAGCCAGTGCGTTGCGGGGGTTCCCAAGGCAGCTTTTGGGGGGAAGCGGAGGAACATAACGTGCCGCCCCGTTGTAGCACCTGGCGTGGAGAGAACCACCTCTGGATCAGATACCGCAAGGGGTCTAATCTAAGTGGACTCGTTGAACCAAGAATCCCTGTGGCTTTAGCACAGGGAGTGTCAAGAAACAAATGTACCTAGCATCACCCCTAAAATTGCGATTATTGGCAAGGAATAGCGAAATATGTACTCACCTTGAGTGGAGTCGTTATTCATATAATCAATTAGGCACTTGTACCACAGACAAAGCGTCAACGCCAAAATGAAGAAAACAAACACAAACTTGTACAAAGGTGAAGCAATGAGTAATGCAGTACTATACCCAAATAGCTGACTAGCATTGTACAAACCTGTTGTTACACAAACTCTACGTATAAATTGATCTGATGTCATATTTTTGATATATTCGGAAGTCAGCCGGTCTTTTCGTTATATTTCTTATTAGCTTGTTTTTAGCTCGCTTTATTAATTATTGTCTGGAATTTTTGCATGTAAATACCAGGGGTAATTTATACCATTTTCAAAAGTCAGTGATCTGAATCCTCTCGCTAAGTACAACGGTAACTAGTTAAAATTCCCAACTTCTTAGCTCCAAGCTGTCCGAAGTTCGCGACGACGAGCTTGTTTTTCTTTTTCTTGGCGATCGCGCAACTCTACACAACCGTTGACATACAGCAGAATTCAGGAATCAGAAGTAAAAAGGTCTTTATGTCTAGCTTTTAGACCTCGGTATTATACCTCACTTACCTGCAATGTGCTGTAATCTGCCTCAAGTTGGTTCAAAAATCTGGATTGTTTGGATAATGCAAACGCATCTTCTAATCGACTCCCGCGATGCACCTGATAGCTTTCGTCTTTTTGCTGCTTATCCCACTCGATTGCTGCCTGACAAATCCAGGACTTACGCAACTGGCACAACGTGAGCGCTATATTTATTACATAAATATTACTCTGCACAGTAAGCAGCGAAGTTATCGCTGTGTTAGATGACCTGAGAAACAACGCACCAGAAATTTATGCTCGTTTGGCGATATAGTTAGGGCAATGGCGATAAGTAGCGACATCATCCAAAAATTATTGCGTCTGCTTAGACCGCTTATGCAAAGCGAAAGTCAGCGTAGAGGATATTTAATGCGATCTGCGCAAAGCGCAGCAGCGAAGCTATCGCTAGGCATGGATACACCTGTATTAAATCGCTTGTTGTTCAATCAACCTGTAGATACTTTCATCACAGATATGTTGAGAGAACTGGTAACCTTAAGCGAAACGACTGCTTGTGAACCTGCACTTTGTGCGTTGTTGGAAGTGATTCGTAAAGATGGAGGGCCAGATCTAGAGGTAAGCATAGATGAACTCCTGCAAGGAATTCGAGAGGAACTTCGGCGATCGCCTAAATCCTCTGGAGTATCGCCTCTATATCCTCATCCTCAGTTCCAGACATATCTAGAAAATATCGCCCAGAAGTATCAGCAATGGTCGAATATGTATACGTTGACCGATGCCGAGGGTAAAGTATTTGACGTGGATATGATGGTGCAAACACGGCAACCTAAACAACGAGAAGGAACGCCAGGTGAAGGAAAACAGGAAAAACTTGAGCGGTTGCCCGTGTTGGAGGGTATCCGTAAATATGCTAAAAACCATGTAGTATTGATAGGTAAACCTGGTTTGGGAAAGTCCACAGCTTTACAACGGTTGCTGTGGGAAGAAGCACAAGCAGCAATTCAGGGAGAAAAGCGAAAAATTCCGGTTTTGGTAGAACTGCGCAACTGGGATACTTCGGTAGAAACTTTGATTTACAAGTTTTTGCGAAAGCACAAGCAGCGCGTTGATATTAATAAAATTGAAGACTTACTAATTGACGACGAATTATTGCTGTTGATGGATGGGTTGAACGAATTACCCTGCGATGAAGCACGCGATAAAGTAGCACGATTCCGTCAAGATTACCCCGAAACACCAATGATTTTTACCACGCGGGATTTAGGTGTGGGGGGAAGTTTAGGAATTGACAAGCAACTGGAAATGCAACCCCTGACAGAAGAACAGATGCGAGAGTTTGTGCTTGTGTATCTCCCAGAACACGGTGAGCAAATGTTGCAGCAGTTGGGAAATAGACTGCGGGAGTTGGGGGAAACTCCGTTGATATTGAAGATGCTGTGCGATGTATTTATTCAAAAACGGGAAATTCCCAAAAGTCGGGGAGATTTATTTCGTCAGTTTGACAGTACAGTTAACAAGCTCAAAGAAGAAAAAGAAACTGTTCCCGTTGCGGAAGGATTGCGACGTTGGAAAGCAGAATTATTGCAGCATCTAGCATTTGTGATGATGCAACCCGAAAATCCCCAAGCCAACCCTACAGATTTTCGACTGTTAATTTCTCGTCGCCAAGCGGAAACAATTTTAGAGGATTTTCTCAAAGGTAGCGTAGAGTATCCCGCGCAAAAAGCGAAGGAATGGTTAGAAGGTTTGCTGAAACATTGCTTGCTGGAGAGTAAAGCTTCCGAATCAGAGCAAGTTTTGATTCAATTTCACCATCAGCTTTTTCAAGAATATTATGCGGCAGAATATTTGCTGAGGTTGTTACCTAACTTGAGCGATGCGAAGTTAAAGCGCGATTATTTGAATTATCTTAAGTGGACGGAAAGTATAGCGATCGCATTGGCTTTGGTAGAGGATGAAGCTTTAGCTGTGGGGGTGGTGCGGTTAGCGTTGGATGTGGATTTGATGTTGGGTGCGCGGTTAGCGGGTGAGGTGAAGGAGGAGTTTCAGGAGAAGACGGTAGGGTTGGTTTTGGGGTTGGGGGTTAGGGAGTTAGTAAAGATTAAGCTTTTGGGTATTACTCGTTCTCAATTTGCTTTTGTATATTTAGAACGTAGATTATACGATCAAAGTTCATCTATTCCTTCCGGTATTATCTTTGAATTAATAAATATCGGTGGCGTTAGAGCAATTAATGCTTTAATACAGGCTTTACAGCATAAAGACTATAAAGTTCGTAGTCTAGCCGCATGTCAATTAGGAGATATCCACAATCAACAAGTGGTAGATGCTCTTATTTTTGCTTTACAAGATGAAGAATTTGAGGTTCGTCGCCAAGCCGTATGGGCATTACAGAATTGCATCATGTGGATTGGCGATCTTAAGGCAATAAATCCTCTCGTTTCTGCTTTACAAGATGAAGAATCTGAAATTCGTTCCTGTGCTGCTTATGCATTAGATTTATCGAAATACTACATCAGCATCGATGAAGCAGTGCTTAATATCGTAGATATCTATTATGAAAATGAAGAACCGGATCGTGATTGGATTGATGAAGATGCAGAGCGTTATGTTATAAATCAGGTAAACCAAGCAGCATGGCATATATCTTTGACTTATGATTGTACATTGGAGGCAGAAGGTTATGACGCTGCTGTAAGCGCTATAATTAAATGCCTACAAAATCAAAGTTCATATATTCGTGAAGCTGCAATAGAAGAACTAGGAAAAATCTGCAACGACAGAGTAAAAGATAGAGCTATTGATGCTCTTATTCCTTTCTTAAAATCTAAAGAATTTAACAAACGAAGTAAAACCGCAGATGTGTTAGGGAAAATAGGCAATCAAGGGGCTATAGAACCTCTAATATCTGCTTTATTTGACGATGAATACTACATTCGTTGGAGAATTCATACAGCATTGGCGAATATTTCTACATTGAAAAACTTGCCCCAGATGTGGGAAATATGGTTAACTGATGTTCACCAAACAACTCAAAACTTGTCTCAGATGCTTGAACTGTGGGTAACTGACATTCAGGACACAAGCCATATAATTTTAAAAATTCAAGAACGCTGCAAATTTTACAACCATGAAATTTTCCATTCACCCCCAATAAAAGAAACAAAATCAACACCTACTAGCTCTACAACTATAATTAATTCCGAAATAGTACAAATTATAGAGATAAATGAAGGTGATGTCATCGGTAAGAAAACAACTGAAACCTAACCAATATTCAGATTCCCGACAACTTGTGCGAAGTCGAGAATCTATATCCGTGTTGACCTCTTAAAAGAGGTAACAAATGTCACAAAAATCCAAAGCATCTAAATACAACTTTGAAAAATCTGAAGTAGTGCAAATTATCGAAGAGAATCAAGGTACTGTTATAGGTAAAAATGTTGCAGAGAAAACCCCAGCCGAAGCTGCAAAGGAAATTCAAGATTTATTAGCACAACTGCAAACAAATTACCCGACAACAACAGAATATGAAAAACAAGCGTTTGTCAATAAGTTTAATGACGAAGTGAAAACTAATTCCCGCGTTCGGGATGTCATTTTAGCAGGAGGGATTGAATTAATTAAAATGCTTTGTCCACCGTTGGGTATCCGGATTGAAATGGGTAAAAGGTGGTTGGAAACTGCCCAGAAACAGAAGTAACCAGCTTGCTGGTTACAAATCCAGGCAGTTTTGACGGCTAATGGAAAAATATAGTTACAGTCGCCGAAAATTGATGCAAATTGATGCTCGTTTAGCGAACAGGGTAACTGATGGTATTAAGTAGCGATACTATGGCTTGTTGCGCGACGTGAAAGTTGTGCATTTAGGACTTGCCAGTAGCTACTGGCTCATCAACTTGCGCCTCTTCCTGCTGTGGTGGTTGCTCTTCTTCCTGAGGTGGTAAGCCATAAATCGACCGATACAGGTTCACATACTCCTTGGCAGATTGATGCCAACTAAAGTCTTGACTCATACCGCGTTGTTGTAGCTGTTCCCAGTAATCCTTGTAACGGAAACCTTCCCATGCCCGTATCATACAGGTAAACAGGTCCAATGGTTCATAACGGTCAAAGCAATAACCAGTACCTGCATGGTTCGTTGGATCATGGTGGAATACAGTATCAACTAATCCCCCAGTACGACGGACAATTGGCACTGAACCGTAACGCAAAGCCATCATTTGGCTAATACCGCAAGGTTCAAAACGACTTGGCATGAGGAAAGCATCGGTACCCGCATAGATGCGACGAGCCAAGGCATCATTATAAAGTAAGTAAGTTGCCATGCGTCCGGGGTAGCGCGATGCGAGTTGCCACATTTGGGTTTCGTAGTAGCGATCGCCCGTTCCCAACAAAACAAACTGTGCATCTGTGTACGCCAGGAACCGATCCAGAATATTCAATATCAAATCGATGCCTTTTTGTTCTACCAACCGCGTGACTATACCAATAAAAAATGCCTTGGAGTTCACTTCTAACCCTACTTCTTCTTGCAAAGCAATTTTGTTTGCTTTGCGTTTCTCTAAAGTATCAGCACTAAAGGTTTGGGCTATGTACTTATCGGTGGCTGGGTCGTAAACTTCTGTATCAATACCATTGATAATACCCGACAACTTACCGCTGATGAAAGACAATAACCCTTCTAAAGTTTCACCATAAGCGGCTGTCTGGATTTGCTCGGCATAAGTTGGGGAGACAGTATTCACCTTATCTGCAAACTGTACTGCCGCTGCCATTGTGTTGTGTCCTTGCATATACCAAGGACACCAAGTCGTTTTCTCTAAAAACCAACGCCACGGACCTTGATATGCTAGGTTGTGTATCGTAAAAACAGTGCTGATATCAGGAGATTGATGCATCCACACAGGAATCATTCCTGTGTGCCAATCGTGACAGTTGACAATTTCCGGTTTCCAATAATTCCAACAAAACTCCGCTGCCCCGTTGGCGAAGAATGTGAACCGCCAATCTTCATCTTCTCCACCGTAAATTCGCCGAGGCGAAAAAGCCGGGTGTCCAAATAAGTACAAGGGAACATCAGTACCAGGCAGAACAGTTTCGTAAACTGCAAAGCTTTGGAACATGGCAGATCCCCACCAAATTGGCTCGGTGGGAATTTCCATTTTGTCTGGTAGCATACCGTAGTAAGGCAAGAAGATCCGCACATCATGCCCCATGTCCCTCAAGATTTTGGGGAGTGCTCCGACAACATCACCCATTCCACCAACTTTCGCAATGGGAGCTGCTTCTGCAGCCACAAATAAAATCCGCATGATAATGTGTGTTCCCTCGATTCTGCCTAGGTTCTAATTCCATGACTAATAGGCTAATGCCCCACACACAGAGTGTTGATGCGCAGTGCCCACCCTACAATCTAACCACATATACTGGTCACCGAAAAGCTCAACCAGTTATCAGTTACCAGTTATCAGTTACCAGTTATCAGGTAGAAAACGGACAAAGTCCACCCCTTGTTCACTGTTCACTGTTCACTGTTCACTGTTCACTGTTCACTGTTCACTGTTTACTGTTCACTGTTTCACGAACCCCGTTGAATCTCAGTGAAGATTTGATCCAAAATTTCTTGTGCTCCTTGTTGACGCAGTAGCTGTGCGAGTTCTTGACCTAGCTGTTCAGCATTTTGAGCTTTTCCTGTGACTGTATCTTTGACGAATTTTTGACCATCTACGCTTGCAACTATACCCGTTAGAGTCAAATTATCTCCATTGATTTCAGTATTTACACCAATAGGAACTTGACAACCGCCCTCAAGTTCACGTAAAAAAGCTCGCTCAGCAAGACAGCGATCGCGTGTTTCTGGATGTTCAATAGCTTTGAGGATCGAGAGCAATTCGCTATCGTCTCCACGACATTCAATTCCCAAAGCACCTTGCCCAACGGCGTGCAGAGAAATTTCTTTTGGTAGACTTTGATGGATGCGATCGCCCATTCCCAATCGTTCCAAACCCGCAACTGCCAAAATCAGCCCGTCATACTCACCTGCATCTAGTTTTGCCATACGTGTGTTTAAATTTCCCCGCACATCTTTAAATGTTAAGTGAGGAAAATGATGCCGCAACTGTGCTAAGCGTCGTAGGGAGGACGTACCGATAACAGCACCCTCTGGCAGTGTATCAATTTGCTTATCTTTGTGTTTTTCATGCACAACTAAAGCGTCTGCTGGGTTTTCTCGTTCTGTAATTGCTGCCAGAACTAACCCTTCTGGTAAGCGAGTCGGCAAATCTTTAAGAGAGTGAACAGCAAAATCAATCTCCTGGTTCACCATTCCTACTTCAAGTTCTTTGGTAAATAATCCTTTATCGCCAATTTTAGCTAAAGCAACATCCAGAATTTTGTCACCCTGAGTGGACATGGTGTGAACATCAAAAGAGATATCAGGAAAGCTTTTCTTGAGTTGTTCTTGTACCCAATAAGTTTGAATCAGAGCCAGTTGGCTTTTGCGAGTACCAATACGGATTGTGCGTGGAGAACTGGAAACAACAGATGTCATAAAGAAATATATCAAGCAGGGAGATAAATTCACTTTATCTAGACTACCGCAGTGGGTGACTTATCAGCTTTGTGCCCGATTTGAGTTCACGATTATTCTCAGTTCTGTTTACATATCTTTATTAAGTTCTATAGCAATATGCTGAGGGCACAGTTAGGTTGTGCCCGTACAACCAACACCTACTCTGATGTTTAGAAACTTCCTGCTAGAAATCTCCTTTGCTCAGGTGGCAGGTGCAGTCGTCAAATTTTGGTTACACTCAAAGTAGAGACTGCTCAATTCTTCCAAGGAAACATCCGTCTGCTGTTCTGGATCAAGAAAGTAGGGATGGATTGGCAGCAGTTCAGCTTGCTCGCGTGGCTGTGGTGAAGACACAATCTGCTCGATCTGGTTCAGGTAGTTTTGGGCAGTAGTTTCCCAGGTGTACGTCTTGAGTACCCGTTGCTGACCTGCAACGGCAAAATGCTCCCACTCATTAGAATCGCATAGCAATCGCTCTAAACCCCGTGCAATATCAGCAGGGTCTTCTGGGTCAACAAGTACGCCATATTCTGTATCTCCCTCTCGCAGGCTCTCGCTAGGACCACCATTCTGAGTTGCGACTAATGGTAAGCCCGCAGCCGCTGCTTCTAAGGGAGCCAAGCCAAAGGGTTCATAAAGGGCAGTCAATGCAAACACCGAGCGCCGTTTAGCCATAAACCGATAAGTTGCAGCCAGTGCTTCTTGTCCTTCTGACAACCCAAATGCACAAATTTTGCCCGACAAGTCGTTTTCTTCGACCACTTTCCGGATGGGCGCTAAGACCTCTTCGGTTACTTCATCGCTAGTCAACTCTCGCAGCGGATCGTCCAGCCCCCCTGTCAAGAGCACCAAGTTGGCTCGTTCCTGAAGTGTTTGACTCATTGCAAAGGCTTGCACCAGCCCTAATAAGTTTTTTTTAGGTTCTAATCGACTGGATGCCAAAATGGCGGGCAAATCCCGACGTGATTCTGCAATATCCCGTGCCAATCGCTCCTGAACCAGTTGGTAAATACCTTCCTCGTTTTCATAACGCTCTTGAGCACCAAAGATGGAGAAATCTGCTCCCGGTGGAATCACCGCAAAGCGACTGTCGTTGTTGAAGTCCACTGCACCACAATAGACTCGGTGAGAGTACTGTTCAAAGCGTTCCTGTCGTGTACTAGTGATATTGATAGCCGAGCGATTCATGCTCAGGCGTTCCGCTATTATGCGGTATCTGAACTGGAATTGCTCGTCTATTTGCGCCAAATTCTCTGCAGTGACCTCAAGTTTGTCTATCTTTTGGGCACCGAGAGAATGACCTGTAAAGGTGAAAGGTATACTAGTTTTCTCCTCAATCAGAACGCCGCACAGTCCCCCATCAGCGTAATGGGCAGTCATAGCATCGGGTAACCCACCTTCCTCTTCATAAAATTTCAGAATATTGGGTACCCAATCACTTACCAGATGAGGCCATAAAAACTCTTTAGACACAAATTCTTTCGATCCTGCTGGTAAGCGGATGACACGGACGTTATCGACGCCTGGATAAGTGTCAAAAGGTTCAGCAAACTCTGGCCACTGGGGGTCAATGATTTGACGGGTGAGAATATCGACTTTGTGACCCTTTTGAGCTAATGCTATAGCGACTTGCTTGACGTAGATCAGCTGACCACCAAAATCTGGATGTTCTGATATATAACTACTGCTTGAATCAAAGTTACCCTGAGGGTTGACAAATCCAATGTGCATCGCCCACTTCCTAATACAAATTGATTTCCGCCTATCGACTTCTGCCTGAAGACAATAGCACAACAGTATTGGCGAGCCATTTGAGATCTCCCAAGACCGAAGAGCGCAGGCAGGGAGGCTGTACATGAGCGCAATCTAAAAGTCGGTCAAAGAGCTTTCATGAATTCCCTTTGGCGTAGACCTTGTTGATTCGCAAATTTTCCTAATATTTCAACTTATCATGACTGGGACTCATTCACATATATCGAATAACATGAACCTATCCCACTAATATAAAAATGTGGTAATCTATTTTTCAACTCAGAAGAGTGGATCACCTGTTGCCGCAAGGAGGTTCCCACTGTACCTGTACTCAGGTCAGTGGTGAGAGGAATTGCGGCAACAGGTGAATAGGTTGATGAGTTTTGGTTAAATACTTATAAATTTAAGCGCCGATTTACTTATAAACCTTTGGCACTCATTGCTTGAGCCGTGTTCACTTTCTCAATCAGACGCGAATGAGGAGAGCGTAACCTCATCGTCTCCACTTCCCAGATGTAGCCATGAATTACTACATCCTCAGGAATCAAGGGAGAATGTCGCAGCAACTCTACCTGTTTGACGCAAGTTTCATCTACGTCAACAAATGTTTTAATCCATTTAGAAAAAACACCTTTAGATAGCTTTAATTCAGGTAAAGCAGGATCAATGGATGTCTGGTCTAAATTAATTCCTTTTTTTTCTAAGAAATGACTGATAAACTCTCCAGAAGCAGTCATCATGCCGCATTCAGTATGGTTGATGACGATAATTTCTTTAGTTCCAAACAAGTGCGTTGTTAACATGGCAGACCGAATCGCGTCATCTGTCACTACCCCTCCTGCATTACGGAAAATATGAGCATCTCCTTCTCCAATTCCCAAGGCTTTCTCCACTGGTAAACGCTCATCCATGCAAGCTAATACCCACAGGCGTTTGTTATTGGGAATTCCCAACTGACGCCGTAGTGCCCAGTTTTTTCTGTCTGATAAATCTTGGTCAACTTTTTGGTGCAACATTACTTGAAATTTTATTGATAGGAGTGTAACCCTGACGGTGTATTGCGGCGACAACCCCAGTGTCAAACACCAAGGAACGCACTCACGAAAGTAAAAACATTTAGTTATCTTATCTATTCATTACAATGTAATCAGCATCACTTATTACAAAATCTGAGTTATAAGATTGTGGAGTTAGCAAATCCGTTAAGTCGGCATCCTCAATCAAACTCCCCTTAGAATCAATCAGATCTCCTCTGGAATCCCCCAACATTTCAACCAAAGAAAGAACAGGTAGTGATGCATAGTAATGATTTAACTTCGCAGGCTAGCATTGCAGTGATGAAGGAAATTCCTAATACCTTTCAAACTCAAGTTACACTGTCGCGTTCTGGTAGAAAGCTTTCATCTGAGCCAACCATGAACAGCGCGATTCATCCCAACTGTAGAACATATGCCCACCTTGAAAATATTTCACACTCAGATTGGGACGAATTTCTGGATTTAATTTCATCAGATCCGCCAGATGCTTTGAGGCAAAATAATGAGTAACCAAATCAAACAATCCATGAGCAATGTAAACTTGCATATAAGGGTTTAAAGCCATCCCCACGCGCAGGTCGTCCACCGACCCTAGAAACACCGACCCTAGAAAGCCCTGCTGGAACTCGCTTTTAACATCGAATTTCCAAGCATTGAATGTTTCTAAGTTCAGCAGACGGTAAGACAAGTCGGTTTCAACGCCTAATGTGTCCCGCAAGTGACTGTTGATAGCTCCCGTAAACAGGCGATCCAATCCATCAAGAGTGGGATCAGTGCCCTCATAAGTCGCGCGATCGGGAAAAGGATCGATCGCCGTAATCGAAGCGTCGTACAGTCCCACAATCCGCTCTTCGTCTCGCAGCAGTTCCCTGGCAAAGACTTCAATGCCGACCCTTCCTGCTTGTTTCTCAACAAGTTTCACAGGCAAGCCAATCAACCCTGCCAGCTGCTGATAGGCAATCTGGCGCTCATCGGATGTCACGGTATCTCCCATTGCCAGAAGCGGGATCAGTGTTGCGCGGGCAAATCGTTCTGCAGCTGCTATGTGAGCTTGTAAATCCCCAGGTTCCCCTGCCCATTGGACACGATTGTGATGAGCAGCAGCCGCCGCAAAGGAAGGAATCAGGGTTGCCCAAGCTGTGAGGTTGTAATCACTACCCTCCAGCAAACTGAACTCCAAAGCAGGAGAGATTAGAATAGCACCGGAAAGACCTACGCCAAATTCCTGTTGCAGTTTGCTGGCTAACCTGGCAACTCGAAAGCCGCCGTAACTCTCTCCCGCAATAAAGATAGGGGACAGCCATCGCTTATGACCAGAGAGAAATCGTTGGATGAATTCTCCCAGTGCTTTCAAGTCTCGCTCGACTTCCCAGAATTCTATCTCTTTGGGTTTATCTGCCTGCTGAGTATTGGTTTTCTCGCTCTGTTTATCCCGGTCCTCTTTGTCTTGAGGTAAACCACGGCTAAAACCTGTGCCAATTGGATCGATGAAGACCAGATCCGTAAAGCTAAGCCAACTTTCGACATTGTCCACCACCCGAACTGGAGGTTTGGGCAGACTACCATTAGCTCCGAAATAAACGCGCTTCGGACCCAATGCTCCCATGTGCAGATAAGCGGAAGCTGCTCCAGGTCCACCATTGAAGACGAAAGTTAGCGGTCGTTGCGATGCTTCTTTAACATCGGCTAGATAAGCCACATGAAACATTTCGGCAACAGGTTTTTCATCCTCAAACAGGGTTTGCCATTCGGCGATCGCAGTATAGCTGATCTGCTGCTCGCCAAGTGATAGCGTATGCTGAGTGATACTGGACTTGCGGGTTACGGGTGAGTCAGGAGTTTCAGGCATATTTTAGTAGTTCGGTAACGGGCAGTGCAAACTGGCAGTAGTGCAAAACCTTTTCTGGTAATGGTATTTTTGGAGCAAAGGTAATAAAGCTTAACTCATTTTATTGTGTAACGTGAACGAGTGAGCATTTGTCGAGCCATGGGCTCAGCAAACAACCTTTGTTGAGTTGCTAGCAGATCGCAAAACACATAGTTTTAAACAAATAATATGATGTCCGGCAAATCACCCTTAATATGTCATTGCGAGTGGAACGAAGTGAAACGTTCGCGCAGCGTGTCCCCTTGGGACTCAGCAATCGCAAGGTTTTTGGGATTGCTTCCCTTAAGTCGCAATGACGGTTATTTGAACGGACATGATATAAGACTTACAGTGATTCGGTTTTGAGAACGCAGATATAATGAGAAGCTAAAGACGTAAGCTTATAAACGTCTTGAATCCCATTGACTTTTGTTGATTTCGGAAGTACATATACTTAGGAAAAAAGTTAGGAAGTCTGAAAACTGATAAAAACTGATGCCCTTGAGCGAATAGCATTCTTGCTTGCACAAAAATTAACTACTACTCAAGAATTTTGTGCTTACCGCCAAACTTTATAATGAAATGGAAGATATTTGCCTTTAGGAACTACCTCACCTCAGCAATTACGCGGAATTTCAACGAGCTAGTGCACCTGTAAGCCGAAACGATTGACAGTTAATACATAATACATATTAATTATTGGCTAAATGCCATTCGGGTAGAAGGGATCATTGGTATGGGCTTGAGCAACGCAAGTAAAATTTCACAGGTTATTGAAAAATACGAAGCGGATTTGTTAGCTGATTGGATTCAAACGCTCATGGCTAACAATACTCGCAGAGGTTTGCTCAAAGAGACAGAACTAAAACAGGAGTGTGGGGAATTCCTCAGTTTGTTCAAAAAGGCGGTACAGTTTGGCAACTTGACAAATGTACAATCGTCTGAATGGCGCTCTGTGCGAGAAATGCTAACCAGTATTTCTCGAAGTCGTTCGCAAAAGGGTTTTACACCATCGGAAACGGCTATATTTATTTTTTCGTTTAAACAACCTCTATTTACTTGTTTGCGTCAGGAACACATTGAAGATGCAAACGCCCTGGTTCAAGACACTTGGCTTGCCACCACTCTTATAGATCAGCTCGGACTGTTAACTATAGAAGGTTACCAAAAGACGCGTGAGGAAGTCATCGTCCGTCAGCAGGAAGAATTGTTGGAACTTTCAACTCCTGTTGTTAAGCTGTGGGACGGTATTTTAGCTCTGCCGATTATTGGAACTTTAGACAGTACACGCACTCAGGTGATGATGGAATCTCTATTGCAGAAGATAGTAGAGACAAGTTCAGAAGTTGCCATCATCGATATTACCGGAGTACCAACAGTGGATACACTTACAGCCCAGCACTTATTGAAGACAGTCACCGCAGCTCGGTTAATGGGTGCAGAGTGCATTATCAGTGGAATCCGTCCCCAGATTGCTCAAACGATTGTTTACTTGGGTGTGGATTTGGCAGATGTGGTGACAAAGGCAAGTATGGCAGATGCTTTCCTGCTGGCTCTAAAACGCATTGGGGTAACAATCAGCCGTCCCGAAACTCGGGCTTAGCCCAAACTCGGTAAATAAAAATTAAGAGATTTTATGGAACGCATTCCAATACTTAAAATGGGCGAATTTCTTGTGGTAACGATTCAAGTTGATATGCATGATCAGTTGGCGAAATCTTTGCAAGATGACTTAACAAATCATATTACTGAAACTCAGGCTCGTGGCGTGCTGATTGATATTTCGTCCTTGGATATTGTGGATTCTTTTATCGGCAGAATCCTGGGGAACATTGCTAAAATGTCCCAAGTTCTTGATGCTCAAACCGTTGTTGTCGGAATGCAGCCAGCAGTTGCCATCACTTTAGTAGAACTGGGACTTTCCTTGACAGGTATTCGTACCGCCTTAAATGTTGAAAAGGGCATGGCACTTCTACGAGAATCGTTGAAGGCGACTGCTGGAGGAAACGCAGATGGATATGCACGGATGTGAAACCATGGGTATCCAATCCTCACAAGATATGGTTTTGGTTCGTCAGAAGGTGCGGCAGTTTGCTGTCAAACTGGGGTTTAGCTTGGTCGATCAGACAAAAATTGTCACAGCAGCCAGCGAGCTAGCCCGTAACACATTGGACTACGGAGGCGGTGGAACTGTTAGACTAGAAGCACTTGAATATGGGATGCGTAAGGGTCTGCAGCTTGTTTTTGAGGATTCGGGACCAGGAATACCAGATATTGACTTGGCACTCAAAGACGGTTACACCACAGGTAGTGGACTGGGTATGGGGCTGGGCGGTACAAAGCGACTGGTAAACGAATTTGATATTGTCTCCTGTGTTGGTGAGGGTACCCGCGTCACAATTAGAAAGTGGACATAACTAGATGATCACACACACCCTCGCCCTACCAATTGTGGAGCCAAGTCAGGCAGGTGAAGCGCGACGGAGTGCGATCGCCCTAGCAACTCATCTTGGTTTCAACCAAACTGAGCAGGGAAAAGTTGGTATTGTGGTGACCGAAATAGCAAATAACCTTGTGCACCATGCCAAAAACGGGTTACTCTTGGTACAAGCAATTGCAAAACACAACATTCATGGTCTAGAAATTCTGGCTTTGGACACTGGACCAGGGATGCGCAATATCAGCGAGTGTATGCGTGACGGGTTTTCGACAAGGGGAACTGCAGGAAATGGATTAGGAGCAATCAGCCGTCTTTCTAGTTTTTTTGACATTTCTTCTATTCCGGATATAGGGACAGCCATCCTTTGCCACCTCTGGGCTAGTCCCATACCCACAAATCTATCCTCAGATCATCTGGAGTTGGGAGTGGTTTGCCTGCCAAAACCAGGAGAAGAGGTTTGTGGCGATGCTTGGGCGTGCGAAATCAGTCAAGAGCGCATTTTAGTACTTGTTGCTGATGGATTAGGTCATGGCTCGCTAGCTGCTCAAGCATCAACAGAAGCTGTGAGAGTTTTTCAAGAAAATGTTCACCGCAGTCCTCAAGAAATTATAGCAGCAGCGCATCAGGCTTTACGGAGTACACGGGGGGCAGCAGTGGCGATCGCAGAAATCAACTTTGCACATCAATCCCTTCGTTTCGCCGGAGTAGGTAACATAGCTGGCTCTGTCTTTTGGTCTGGAGGAAAGTACAATCTAGTTTCCTACAATGGAACAGTTGGGTGTGAAGTCCACAAAATTAGGGAGTTTACACACCAATGGTATCCTGGTGGACTTTTGATTATGCATTCGGATGGTTTAGGAACCCAATGGCGATTAGAACGGTATCCAGGTCTGATCCATAAACATCCTAGTTTAATTGCTGGCGTTTTATACCGAGACTTTTTCCGACTTCGCGATGATGTGACTGTGCTGGTTGTCCGTGAGAATGCATTGCCATGAGTACAATTCTCCTCATCTTGGAAATTCGCTACGAGCAAGATGTCGTTTTAACTCGAAAAATGGCACGCGAGGTTGCTCAAGCTTTGGGATTTGATGCCCAAGATCAGGCACGTCTTGCCACAGCTGTCTCAGAAATCGCTCGAAATGCCTTTGTGTACGCAAAAGGTGCAATCGTTGAATTTTCGATAGATGACGAATCTCCCCAGAATTTATGGATCAGCATACAGGACAAAGGTTCAGGTATTGCTAACTTGAAAATGATTTTAGATGGGCAATTCACATCTAAAACTGGGATGGGATTAGGAATTATTGGTGCTCAACGGTTGATGGACACGTTTAAGATAGAGTCGATACCGAACCAGGGCACCCAAGTTTTCATGGGGAAGAGATTGCCCAAGCGCCTTGAGAAACTGACACCCCAACGCTTGCAACAGATTCAAAATGAGTTAGCAAATCGATCGCCCCAAAATCCGTTTGAGGAAATTCAACGCCAAAACCAAGAACTCCTCCGCGCAATGGAAGAAATACGCAAGCGTGAGGAGCAGTTAATTTTTCTTAACCGTGAACTAGAAGATACAAATCGCGGTGTTGTGGCTTTGTATGCTGAACTCGACGAAAAAGCCGATTTCCTACAACGAGCAAATGAACTCAAGACTCGATTTCTCTCCAATATGAGTCATGAGTTTCGCACGCCGTTAAACTCGATTATCTCTTTGTCTCGGATTTTGCTAGAGCGGATGGATGGTGATTTAACAACAGACCAAGACAAACAAGTCCGGTTCGTTCAAAAAGCAGCAGAAAGTCTGTTGGATTTAGTTAACGATCTATTGGACTTAGCAAAGGTAGAAGCTGGAAAAACAGTCGTCCATCCCACCCAGTTTGAAGTCACCGATTTGTTCGCGACTTTGAGAGGAATGCTGCGTCCCTTGCTTGCTCATAACTCCTCCGTGGCACTGATTTTAGAAGAACCTGTTGGCATTCCAACACTTTACACTGATGAAGGTAAAGTTGCTCAAATTCTCAGAAATTTCATCTCCAATGGGCTAAAGTATACTGAACAAGGTGAAGTCCGGGTTGGAGCAATCATGACAGGTAACACGGTGACTTTTTCAGTAGCCGATACAGGTATCGGAATTGCACCGCCGGATCAAGAGCGAATTTTTGAGGAATTTATTCAAATAGATTCTACACTCGCAAAAAAACTCAAAGGAACAGGTTTGGGACTACCCCTCTCGCGCAAGCTAGCAGAATTGTTAGGAGGAAGCGTCTGGGTTAATAGTGAATTAAGCAAAGGCTCAACATTTTTTGCTTCTATCCCTCTGTTTTTTCCTGATTCTTCAGAAGCTTCCTCAATTTCACAACCTACTTGGCAAATCGATCCGAGTCGCCAGCCCATTTTAGTTGTGGAAGACAATCCTCAAACCATTTTTACCTACGAGAAGTATTTTTACTCTTCTAATTATCAGATGATTTCGGCACGAACACTATCCCTTGCAAAGCAGGCGCTCAAGGTGAATAAGCCCGTCGCCATCATCCTGGATATTTTGCTAGAAGGAGAAAACTCTTGGGCGTTTCTAGCTGAAACAAAGAGCAATGCAGCAACTCGAAACATACCAATTATTGTCAGCACTGTTGTTGATAACGAGAAACAGGCGATGGCGCGAGGAGCTGATGCCTTCTTAATTAAACCTGTAGATAGATTATTACTGGTGGACAAACTCAATACACTGGTCAAACAGGGCAAGCAACAAAAACTCTTACTCATTGACGACGACTCAACATCCCGGTACGTGTTAAAGCAACTTTTAGTTACAACTTCTCTGGAGATTATTGAAGCATCGGATGGACATGAGGGCATTCGTTTAGCTCAACTGGAAAATCCTTCCTGTATTCTTTTAGATCTAACTATGCCTTCTTTAAGTGGTATGCAAGTTCTAGAACAGCTAAAAAGTCATCCTACAACTTGTACTATTCCCGTAATTGTCAATAGTTCAAAACAGCTGGAAGCCGAAGAAGAAAAGTATCTGGCTGAACGTACCGTGGTCATTCTTTCTAAACAGACTCCAACTGTTGAAGTCGCGATCACCCAACTACGAGAAGCCCTCACAAAAGCCGGGTTAACTTTAAATACCTAAAAAAAAACTATGTCCGAGCCGTTAGTTACTATCTTGCACATTGACGACAACGAAACCAATCGTTATGTTGTCGCTCGCGTGTTGCGAAACGCTGGCTTTGCAGTTGTAGAGGCGAACACGGGTGAGATGGGGCTAGAGGCGATCGCTGAAGCTAAACCCGACTTAGTCATTCTGGATGTCCAGCTTCCTGATGTGAGCGGCTTTGAAGTTTGTCATCAGATTAAATCTAACCCAGCGACTGCTAACCTTCCCGTACTTCATCTGTCTGCCCATTTTGTTGAAAGCCGCGATAAAGCTCAAGGATTAAATAGTGGTGCAGATGCTTATCTGGCACAACCCGTTGAGCCGATTGAATTAATTGCCACGGTGAGAGCGTTACTGAGGATTCGGCGGGCTGAGGAACTAGCTTTAGATCGAGTGCAGGAGTGGCAAACAACTTTCGACTCTATTCGTGATGGCGTTGGCTTACTAGATAGCACTGGTCGATTCGTGCGCTGTAATAAAGCCATGAAGGAATTTTTGGGCAAACCGTTCAGTGAAATTATCGGCTCTCAGCATCAGGAACTCATGCTGGATCCACTATCTGGCTGTAATGTCAATCCCTTCCTTCGTGTTCAAGAAACTCTACATCGTCAAAGCTTGGTTATTCACACTGGGGGACAGTGGTTTACTGTTACAGTAGATCCTGTGCAAGATAAGCAGAAATCTTTTGTTGGTGCTGTATACATTTTAGCTGATATCACCAGCCGTAAGCAAGCAGAAATCGCTTTGCGAGCAAGCGAAGAGCGCAGCCGTCTGCTGTTGGAAAACGTCAAGGACTACGCAATTTTATTCTTTGACACACAGTGGCGGATTACTGGGTGGGGTTTAGGAGCAGAGAATATTTTAGGCTATCAGGAATCAGAAATATTGGGAAAACCTGCGTCGTGCATTTTTACACCAGAAGATCTACAGCAAGGCGTAGACAAACAAGAACTGGCAAAAGCCGTGAGTGAAGGACGGGCTGAGGATGAGCGCTGGCATATTAGGAAAGACGGCAGCCGTTTTTGGGCAAGTGGCATTCTCACACCCTTACGAGATGAGACTGGTAAGCTACGAGGTTTTTGCAAAATTTTACGTGATTTTACCGAACGAAAACGGCTTGAAGACGAACAAACTCAATTACTTGAGCGCGAGCAAGAAGCGCGGAGTGCAGCCGAAGCCGCCAATCGTATGAAGGATGAATTTTTAGCAACTGTTTCCCACGAACTCCGCTCTCCTCTAAATGCCATGCTGGGGTGGATTAAATTACTGAATACTCGCAGCTTTGACGCAGCCACAACCACACGCGCAATGGAGACAATCGAGCGCAGTGCTAAATCACAAGCCCAACTCGTAGAAGATTTGCTGGATGTTTCCCGTATTATTCAGGGTAAGCTGCGGTTGAATGTTTCTCCGATTGAACTAGTTGAGGTGATTGAGGCGGCGCTGGAAACAGTTCGTCCAGCTGCTCAAGCCAAGGAGATTCAACTACAGTCTGTACTTGAGCCAACAGCCGGTTTAGTTGCGGGTGATTCTGACCGTTTGCAGCAAGTTGTTTGGAATTTACTGTCTAACGCAATTAAGTTTACTCCTAATGGAGGACGAGTTCAAGTCCGATTAGAATCTGTAAACTCTTATGTCGAAATTTCCGTGACAGATACAGGGCGGGGCATCAGTCCTGATTTTGTGCCTTATGTGTTCGAGCGTTTTCGACAGGCTGATAGTTCCACAACCCGCATCTACAGCGGATTAGGACTAGGATTAGCAATTGTGCGTCACCTGGTAGAGTTACATGGTGGAACTGTTCATGCAGAAAGTCAAGGTGAAGGACAAGGAGCAACCTTTAGAGTTCAGTTACCACTTGTTAAACAAAGCAGGGGAGTAAAAGACTCCTTAAGCGAGGAAGAAAATATGTTTTCTTCAGTACTGAGTAATTCTACACCTGTGCCCATACTTGATGGAGTACGAATACTGATAGTTGACGATGAACCTGACACGCGGGATTTTCTCGTCGCCGCAGTAGAAATGTCCGGGGCGCAAGTGATTGCAGCTTCATCAGTTATTGAAGCAATTCAAGTCATCTTGCAACAGAAATTGGATATTTTAGTCAGTGACATTGGTATGCCAGGAGAAGATGGCTACAGCTTAATACGTAAGGTTCGCATGCTGTCTAAAAAGGAAGGTGGGGAGATTCCAGCAGTGGCATTAACAGCTTATGCCAGAGTAGAAGACAAGACGCGATCGCTCTTAGAAGGATTCCAAATGCATTTGTCTAAGCCTATAGATCCAGATGAGTTAACAACTGTTATTGCGAGCCTAGTTAAAAAAATATCTGACTAAGATTATATATATTACAGGAGTTAGGAACTCTCAAATCAAATGCCCTACAAACTATTTCTTATTAAAACATTTATTTATTCGTGGCAAAAATCGTTACGTCCCACTATGAGACGTATTGTTGCTAGAGTTGTGGTAACGATTTGTCTAACTGTCGGGATGTTGGGCATCTTGGGAAGCAATGCTCCTATGAGTCATGCTCAAGCTGCTTTTCCAACTTCTGTAGTCAATACTCAAAGCACTACCAACCACATCCAGAATCTACATGCAACTGTGTATCGCAGTCCTGAGTGTACTTGTTGTGGTGGGTGGATTGACCACTTAAAGGGAAATGGTTTTAAAATCAAAGACTTTCGCACACCTGATATTGAGGCTGTCAAACAAAAGTACAATGTGCCAGATAACTTGACATCTTGCCACACAGCAATTATTGATGGATATGTTATTGAAGGACACGTACCAGCACAAGACATCAAACGACTGTTGCAAGAAAAGCCAAATGTGCTCGGCTTATCTGTGCCCCAAATGCCCGTAGGCACTCCTGGGATGGAAATGGGGAATCAAAAAGATCCATTTAGTGTGCTTGCTTTTGATAACAACAGCAGAGTTGCGGTATTTAACGAGTATTGAAACACACGTACAAGAGCCAGCATTTAACGAGAAACATACGTAATACCAATTTTAAAAAAGAATGCGACAGATACACCGGAACATCCCAAATGTGCAAAAAGCCCGCAGGCTATAAGCCTGGGGCTAAAGAAACAAAGCCCACCTGCGTGGGCTAAATCTTCTATAGCCCTCTTTCTCAATATCACGACATATAAAATCGCTCAATGTGCGGCGTCGAAGTCTCAACTCACGTTTACATCTGCCCGTACACCAGCTAAGACAAAGTTGAGCGATTCTTGAGCATGTTCCTGTAGCATGGCTTTACTGAGCATTCGCGAACCTGCCCAGAGATGCTTCACATTTTCATGAACTGCCAAGTAGAACACACAAGTTCCCACAATATTGACTGCTGTGTGTCTCGGTTCTAAAGGACGAAAAACACCTTGTGCAATTCCTTGCTCCAAAATTGCAATCAGCTTTCCATAAAGTTGTTCTATCCACTGCTTTGGGTAATACTTTCCTCGGTTCTGAATCGCTTCCAGAAATAAAATCGAAGCAATGTTAGGGTTTTTTGACGTCTGTTGCAGAAACAACTGAGTCAAACTCTCCAATGCAGCCTGCGGTGGTAATTGTTCTAAATTCAATTGCACAATTTCGTCAATAGGCTTGATAAACGCTCGGTTCAGAACTTCCTGGTACAACGCTTCTTTATTTTCAAAATAGTAATAAATCATGGTTTTTGTTACACCTGTCTGAGCTGCTATTGTCTCGGTGCGAGCGGCGTTTAATCCGGCGATCGCAAACTCCTGTTCCGCCGCATCCAAAATTTGCGCCTTTGTTGCTTCTGCATCGCGTACCGACAATGAACGTTTACGTTTTGCTTGTTGAGAGCTAGCCATATCCACGAGCTAATGACTTACTAGTAAGTAAGTTTAACTCATTCAAACTCATATAGCACAATGTGTTGCGAATATTTAACATTGTACAGGCTTGACACAAAGCAGTTTTTAATTTTATATTACTTACTAGTAAGTAAGTTAGAAAAGATTATGAATACGCTTTCTTAGAAAGAAACTGACTTGGCAACAACAAAGTTAATGACGAACCGAGTAGCTTTGGTAACGGGTGCTAGCCGAGGCATTGGTGCGGAAATCGCGAAATTGTTGGCGTTGCATGGTGCGGCGGTTGGCGTGAACTATTACAGCAATGAAGCGGCGGCGAAATCAGTGGTGGATGCGATTGTCAGCGAGGGAGGTAAGGCAGTAGCAGTCAAAGCCGATGTAAAAGACAACCGCCAAGCCCAAGCAATGGTGCAACAGGTGGTAGAAGCGTTTGGATCAATCGACACGCTTGTCTTGAATGCCGCTGGCTCGTTTAAAGTCGCTCCATTTATCGAGTATGAGTGGGAGGACTTTGAGGCAAAACTGTTAGGTGAAGTCAAAGCTGCATTTCATCCAGCAAAAGCAGTCGTTCCAGGAATGATTGAACAAAAACGGGGCTGTATTATTGTGATGAGTTCCGAATATTCTCGTTTTCCAGGTCAAGGATTTTCCGCTCATAGCACGGCGAAGTCGGCATTAGATGCGTTTGTTAAAAGTTTAGCGTTCGAGTTAGGACCACATGGCATTCGAGTGAATGCTGTCTCTCCAGGTTTGACTGTAACAGATGCTTCTGCATTTGTGCCTCAGGAACGTAGAGATGCGATCGCCCAAATGACGCCCTTAAGAAGAATCGGTGTGCCTGAAGATATCGCGGGTGCTGTACTTCTGTTGGCATCCGAACAGGCAAGATTTATTACGGGAGCATATCTGCCTGTAAACGGTGGCATTTTTATGCCTTAATTAAGACAATTCTGCAATTCTGCTAAAGACAATGAACAGCTCTAAATTCACTGAACATCACGTCACAGCAGTCATTACCCATTTAGTCAAACCGGGTCGAGAACAGGGATATGAAGAATGGATGCGAGGAATTATTCCTGTCGCTAAAACATTTGATGGACATTTAGGAGTCAACATCCTACGACCCGAGAAGAACCTGCATCCAGAGTACATCATTGTTCTTCACTTTGACCATGACAAGAATTTACAAGCATGGCTAAATTCAGATGTGCGTCGGGAGTGGATTGAACGAGCCAAGCCCCTGATTCAAACACGTGAGGATGTACAAGTTCTCACAGGTTTAGAAAACTGGTTTGTCTTACCGAGAAAAGCGCCAAAGCTTCCTCCTAAGCGTTACAAGATGGCGTTACTCTCCTGGATAGCGGTGTTTGTGACACTATCCACTGTCAGATATCTTCTAAGTCCTGTGGTTGCCTATCTCCCTGCATTACTGGCGCAACTCATCACTATTGGGATTGTCGTGTGCCTCCTGACTTACGTTGTCATGCCTCAGATAACCCGATTGTTCTACAAATGGCTGTATCCAAATTCTTAAATGCAATATGCTGCTTTGTGTTGGCGCAAGCTTTGGGAGGACTTACAGCTACGCCGTCCTGGTGGGCAACAGGAAATGCCCGTACTGCAGCAATATTCTAAGTGGTTCGCCATACATGAAAACACGCCTACAACTTTTTCTTAAAAAAATGCCTGGTTGAAGTTTATCAACCAGGCTTAATATCATGTCATACAATTAGCTCTCTACTCTAGACAGAGAAAAGCTCTATGCTGTAGGTTGTTCCAAATTAACCTTGACGACTTTATTTTTTTCTTGCTCGGTTTTAGGCAGAGTCAAATTCAAAATCCCGTCTTTGTATTCAGCTTTCACATTGGTGTTTTGAATCCGAGTTCTTAGAGGAATGACTCGTTGGAACTTACCGTAGTAAAATTCACTTCTTGTTCTGCCATTCTCGTCAGTTTTGGTTTCTGACTTACGCTCAGCAACCACCTTAACTGCATTCTCGGTGACTGAGATATCTACATCTTTAGCATCAACACCAGGGAGTTCCAGCTTCAGGTGTACGGCGTCTTCGGTTTCATGCAGTTCGGCTGCTGGAGCTTTGGTAAAGGTTGGTGCTTGGAAATCTTCAAAAAGGGTGTCGATTTGACGTTGCAGTGTGTTCAATTTAAGCCTTGGATTGTAACGTACTAATACCATAATTCCTCTTGTGATTCGTAATGATTTCTTTATTGACTTCAGGATTTATCAAGCAGCTTTGATTCTTATAGTAATGTTGATTGTCAGTCATCAAAATACGGTTAATAGCACCGAAATAATTGATGATTACCGCACATTATTTCTGGCACAATCCAAGGTAGGAAAAACTTGTCTTGATTGGTACGGTAAACCCAACAATTAGGAAATATAAGCTAATAGAGAAATCACCACAAAAAGCTGACAAAGAAGGTAGTCAAATCTAAAAAGGACGCGAATGTAAAACCAATCACCGTCAACCGATAATCTGCATGTAGCAGAAGAGCCAGATAGCATTGTGAATCTTCTGCCTCTCTTTAGAGGGCAGAGTGTCGAGTAACGGAGCAACAAACCTGCCACAAGATGGAAGCCGAGAAGCTCTCTCGTCCATTAGGATAATAAACTAACATTTTACTCATTAACCATAAGCTACACCCTATGAATCGTTCCGCGTGCCTTATCTTTAATCCAGTTGCAGGTCAAGGAGACTCAGATCAAGATTTGGCAAGTATTAAGGCAATTTTAGAGCCGGAAATTGACCTCGATATTCAAATGACAACCAAAGAAATTGGCGCAGAAGAACTAGCGCGTGCAGCGGTTAAGCGAGGTGTAGATACGATTATTGCCTCAGGAGGAGATGGAACTCTCTCTGCAGCCGCAGGCGCTGTCGTGGGTAGCAATATTCCGTTTGGCATTATTTCACGCGGAACAGCAAACGCTTTTGCCACAGCATTGGGAATTCCTGACACGATTGAGGGTGCCTGTAAAGTCATTTTGGGGGGAATCACTCGGACTGTAGATGCAGCCGATTGTAACGGTAGTCCGATGCTACTGCTCGCAGGTATTGGCTTTGAAGCAGAAACTGTAGACAAAGCAGACCGAGAAGCAAAAGATCGGCTTGGAGTTCTGGCATATGTTCTTGCAGGACTTCAAGAACTGCGGAATTTAGAAAACTTTGATGTGGAAATTGAGACAGAAGAAAAAGTAATCAAAACTTCTGCAGCTTCAGTTACAGTGGCAAATGTAGCTCCTCCCACTTCAATCTTGGCTCAGGGGCCAGCAGGAATCATCGCAGATGATGGTTTACTGGATGTAACAATAGTGGCTCCGGTGAATAAAGCGGCGGCGATCGCCGCAGCCTTTCATCTATTTCAATCTGCTTCTGTGGGGAATGGAGCCGAGCGAAATGACATTGGTTATTTGCGAGCAAAACAATTCAAAATCACAACTGACCCTGTGCAGAAAATTGTTGTCGATGGAGAGGTTGTAGGAACAACTCCCGTAGAAATTCGCTGCATTCCGGCAGGTTTGAAAGTATTTGTACCCTCAATCGAAGAAGAAGAACCTGTAGAGAAACTGGAGGGACTACCAAATTTGATAATTGAGGAGAAACAACCTTCTTCTGATTAAAATCAGAAATGTATTTAGGAGAAAGTTGCGTTGAAACTCGTATCCGATCCGGCAATTGCCGACAAAATTCGCAAGATGAACCAGCGGGTGCGATGGCAAGACCCTGCAATTATGGAAAGGGGAATTGACCAAACTCAGCTGGTACTGGATGATAAAAAATCTGAGGAGCCAGAGTTCTCGTTTTTGGTTGTAGGTGATAGCGGTTCCGGGGCACACCCAGGACATAATCCTCAGCGACAAGTTGCCAAACTCATGCAACCCCATCAGCAAGAATGCAGTTTTATGCTGCATACAGGTGATGTTGTCTATCTGGTGGGGTCAAGCGAGTATTACCAGAAAAACTTTATCAAACCTTACCGAGAGTTTCTTCTGGGGGGAGAGGACTACCGGCGCATTGCTTATGACCAGATGATTTTCAAACAACCAATCCTGCCCGTACCAGGAAATCACGATTACTACGACTTGCCACTTATCTATGGCTTGGCATCCTTGGCAGCAATGCCAGTACGTCACTTATTCCCATCAAAGCTAAACTTTGATGTTGGCGCTCATGGTTCATGGAAAGGTGACGCCTATGCCAAGGCGTTTCTGGATTACCTCAAAGCATTTATGCTTCCAGGGGATTTAGCTCGTCACCTAGACGAACATTACACCGCCAAAACAGATACAGGGCGTTGTTTGCGCTACCAGCCAGGGCAGTTTACCCGCCTTCCCAATCGCTACTATAGCTTCCGCTACGGTGGAATTGACTTCTTTGCACTGGATTCCAATACATTTAATGCTCCCCTTCCCCTACCCGCAACTCAAGAAGGAGATGCTTCTCGGCAGGAATTGTCCAAGCGCCGTGATGAACTAGAACGGCAAAAAATGCAATTTATGGAGGAATCAGCAAAACTGAATCCGGATAACCACAGCGAAGCTGAAAAACTAGATGATAGTCAGCATCAAGTATCACAAATTGAGGAAATGATTGTTGATATTGATAAGCAATTAGGCTCTGACGAAAAAACGGTCACCGATATCGACCAGCTCGAATGGCTGAAGCACAGACTGATTAAATCTTGGAATACCGCAGATGTGCGGGGACGAATCATTTATTTTCATCATCCTCCCTACGTTAGTGAAACAACAAAATGGAATCAGTCACAGACTTTGGCAGTGCGCGATCGCCTGCGTACTGTACTAAATGCCGTTGCTGAAGTTGTAGGTTCCAACACAGGCGATCGTCCGTTAGTCGATTTAGTCTTAAACGGTCATGCTCACTGCTTGGAACATCTTGAAACCGTGGACACGGGAAGTGCTGATTCTCGCATTCATTGGATTGTCTGCGGTGGAAGTGGCTATAGCCTGCGACGCCAGCGAACTGAGGGACCAGATTTGATGGAAGACCAAAAGTTAGTGGCGCATTCTCGCCTGTTTGTTGGTCGAAACGGTAATGGCTCTCTAAAGCGAAGACCTTACTCATGTCTGCGTATTGATGTTAAGGAAGGTTCCACACCCAAGTTTATTGTCCGTCCCTTGGTTGCTGAATGGTATCAGCGAGAGTGGCACAATTACGAAATGCAGTCATTTCAGATTTGACTTGGGTGCAAGACCTACCTGAATGTTATATCATGTCCGGCTAATTAGTTGTGATTACAAAATCTGTGCAAAAACCGGGAAATCCTCTTTCTCCCTGCTAAGAGCCCCCTGCTAAGAGCCGTCTTAATGATAAGTCTTTCACCGGACATGATATTACTCCCTTGGCATCGGAAGATTACCCAAGAATGAACCGCACCAGAGCGAATTTGCGGTGTGGATGTTCCTCCCGCAAAGTTCGCGGTGGGCGCACCAGAAGAGGACACTTCCGTGCGGGGGTTCCCCCCCGTTGAGGAAAGTGTCCGTCGCAGAGGAAATACAGGAGCGAAGCCAGTAGTTTATCTTTTAGCGACGAGGGTGCTCAATGTCAGCAAAACCGCGCAATCGTCTTCCTTGAGAATCACCAGTAAAAACATCTGCCCTGCGGACTTCATCAGAGAACTTCAAGCCGATTCTGCTCTCCAGGTTAGCAATGGATACCTGGAAGTTATTGAATTGACCAACAGGCAGAAGTTCAAAGGGAATATTCTGAACGAATTTCTCCTGACTGACAACGTAGGCGCTAGAAGAAAGCTTGCGCTGTTTGTCTACTACTACAACAACCTTCCAGAAAAATTTAGGAACTTGAACTCCTCGATGAACAATATCACTTTGTTGGAAAACTGGACCAGTGAAAACAGTTGCTAGGAGATCATCTTGATCGGTGTTAGTGAGGATGAAGTTTTCCAACCCCTGCCACAGCTGCTGTGATTGGTTGAACTGAAAGTACTGAGGCGAGCAATTTGTGAAGTGGAATGTGTCGCTGTTGGCTGTCTTTGCCTCGCTTTGTTCTCCCCAAATTGGGTCTTGTCTGCGGACAAGATGACCCCGATCAAAAAAGTTGCCTCCAGGTTCATTGCTGTAAAAATCATTTCCGACTTGCATCTCTGAGGAGATACGGGGGTCAAAGAACCATTCGTCATCTCTCCGGTTCAGTCCAACCCACTGTTTGCCATCAATATTCACAGCAGTGTAGAAGGCTAAGCGACGGGTTTCACACATGACAATTGAGAAGTGCGTATAGCGGAGGATGTTGTCCTGTGTTCCTTTTACCTGTGCGACTGGACCAAAGGCAAGGGCTGCTGGTGTCAATTCTGGTAGTGGAATCGTGACGCCCAAAAAATCAGGGTTATAACCTTTGCGACCTTCATAGTGACTCAGTGGGCGAACACTTCCGGCAGAAGTTTTAGTACCGGATCTAAGGGAACTTATACTCTGGGGTTGGATGAGAGTTTCTGCAACTGGAGCAGGAGTAGTGATTGTCGAGGTGACCACGCTTTCGCGGGGAGTCGTACCCGGAAATATGCGGATACTTTTGGCGTCTTCAAGGAAAGCTTGAACCAACTGGGAGGCGGAACCCTCCTGTTGAGTTTGGATTTTGTTTACTTGATCCAGAATTTTGCTTGTCCGAACACCTTCATTGGCAATCCATTTTATTTGATTTTCACTCAGATTTTTTGCTTCTTCCTTCGCTACCCACTCGCCGTTGCTCAGTTGAATTTCTTCAACCCCTTCATGGGTGCGAGTTTCTACTACACTCCTGTGATGAATCGCAACCACCTGCCAATTATCATTGAGAGCTGGGGAACCGGAAGACCCAGGAGCCGTGTCGCTAGCATACCAGAGAAAATTGTCTTTAAGGGCATCTTGGTTATCACCAATCTTAAGGACTTTGTTTTCCCGAATAGCAATTTGCTTGGGTTGACCACCTGGGTGTTGGATGACGGTGACGAATTCTAATGGTTCTACCTTGTGAAGCGTAGGATCGAGACGCAAAAACCCGTAATCTGCCAGTTGAGCTTCTCCATCATCCGAGGTTTCAGCAACGGCGACGAGGGTAAAATCAAGCTCAGGATCGGTGATGAATCCTTCCTGAGGAGTCAGATTAAAAGCTTTCCATTGATTAATTTTACCGCTAATGTCCATCTCGTAGCCAAACTGGGCTGATGCTCGCATTGCTGCATCAACAGATTCAATCACATGATGATTTGTAATCAGCAGGCGGGGAGATACCAGAAAGCCAGTTCCCCAGCTTCCATTTGAGCCAAACGAGTCTGCGATCCAAATCCGGCAAACTGCACGGGCAGCTAGCGTCCCCTTTTGGAGAAAGTTAACGGGTAGCAGGTCATTACGCCCAAGAAAACGCTCTAGATCAAAGGAGGATACTCCAGAACCACTCGCCGCGATGTTCTCGATTCGTCTGGATAAAATTGTTACAGGGTCTGCTCTGCGATCGCGCTGCTCTATGTTGGACAACAAAGTTTCCTGGCTAGTGGAAACCTCCTGGTTCCGCAAGTGTTTTAGCTTGTCGAGAAAGTCGAGAGCGTAGGTTACTGTCTTAACAGACATAAATTTTTAAGACTCCATAAAGCTGACTTGTTTATAACCTCTGAATAAAGATTTGAAATCAATTTCAGATTGATTTTCTCTACAATTTTAGATATGGGATTTACGCACGAGTTACGAAAGAACAAGACTGTAAGATTGCTTCGTTACGTCGCAATTAGGTTGATTTTCCTTTGCCTATAAAAAGTTTACGTGTTACTACTGAATAATAGTCATCCTTTCAGGGCTTACGCAAAAATTACCAAAAAGCTTAATGTATCCTTAGCTACAGGATGGTTCCCCAACCTAGGCGACTGGCGTCGCCAAGAAGGGTAAGAATTGGTAGAGTATGCGTAAGTCCGATCTTTCTCATTATCACTAAACCGCAAATTGTCTTCGGAATTCCCCTAGAGTTTATTGAAGACATTAAGAACTATACTGAACAGACTGGGGCATCTACGAAAACTGATTAATATCGAAAGCTGTTTAACAATTTATCGTATGTCGCAAGAAATCCTAACCCCAGAAAAAATTTGGATTATTGTCGAAGAAACATCTCAAACAGAAACTACGACTGGTTCTAGAAGCAGTCGTGATATAGGAGGAAGACTTGGAGAAACTAGGGAAGTCGAAGTCACGGAAGAAGTTGTGACTACTAAACGCACAGCGGTTGAGGTGACTAAACTCAAGGAAGAAATGAAGGGGTTTCTGCAAGCAATGAGAGAAATGCTTGATGAACAGGAAGAACCCAGTTCCAAAATGCAGCTGGATGAGGTTCAGTTATCGGTGGAAATCAGTGGTGAAGGAAAAATCAGCTTGTTGGGGATTGGTGGAGGTAAAGCAGGAGGCAAAGGAGCGATGACTTTTAAGTTTAAGCGGAAATAATCGGGATTGGAATATGGCTAGTACAGCACGGCGTAAATAAACCAAGTATTAGACAGCTAACACTTTACCCTTATATGTCCACTGAAAAGGTTTAGCCATTGTTTTATTAAAGTAGTCGATAAATTCAAGAATTCGGGTTTTTAGGTCATCCTGACTCTTGAAGCTAGCACGCTGAAGTAACTTACGAACCAAAATACTGAACCAAATTTCAATCTGGTTGAGCCAAGAAGAGTGTTTAGGGGTGTAATGGAAAACAATTCGATGTGTTTTGTCACTTAAAAAAGCAGCACGGGATTTCATGGATTTGAGTATTCCCCTTTTTCCTTTAATACCCAGATCGATATTCAAACCTTCTTTTTCTGCAACCAAACGAACCAGCGATTCAGACTGATGCGTATTCAGACAATCCATGATTAGATGCCATTTTTTAGCATTGGGTTCACTTTCAATGATTCGACGAATATTGAGAACAAAATCAACTTCTGTTCGAGAATCTCCACAAGTAGGCTCGATAATCTTACCAGTAGCGACATCAAAATTAGCAATTAAACTCTGTGTACCGTGACGAATATACTCAAACTCCCTTCTTTCAACTTTACCAGGTCGCATCGGTAAATCTTTTTCTAGACGCTCTGTAGCTTGAATACCCGTCATTTCATCAATTGATATTGTACGCTCTGCGTTTTGATAACGTTCAATCGCACTTATGTATAAACCAGTAATATCTTCAACTTTTACGTCAAATTCTTCGTCCTTAGGGGGGGGTTAACCAGTAACTACTCTGGTGGGGTTTAAGTTCTGCCTCTTCTAGTAATCTTCCAACATGGCGGACAGATATGCTTTCAATAATCCCTTGCTTTATAATTTCGTCTGCTAGTTCTCTTGGTGTCCAATGACTTATTGGTCGTCCGTAGTCTTCGGGTTTTGAACATGCAAGGGCAAACAGTTTGATTACTTGCTCCATACTAAATTTTACTGGTGCCCCAATACGCTCCGAATCTCGTAGTCTCTCAAAAGTAGGCAACTTTTTATCGCTAGTTTTAAACCATCGGTTTCGCCATAAACGAGCCATATCCAGACTTATATTTAATGTTCGAGCAATTTCGCCATTATTTTTCCCCTCTGACGCTAGAAGAATTATTTTTGCACGTAGTACTATTTGTTGCCCTGTATTGTGTCGGTTTACCAACTCTTGCAGTTCTGAGCGATCGCCATCGCTTAAGTTTAATTGTTTTGGAGCTAATCCTGCCACATCCTAATTCTCCGCTTCTCAGCAAAAACTACTTTTAATCTAATTACTCATTCTCCCACAGTAATACCTGGTTAACTTACGCCGTGCTGTACTAGGAATTGGGCAATTGTTGTTGGGATTAATCACTATGAAAACCTGCGCTCGCTAAACTTTGCCAAGCGAGATGCTTCTGTCATGGCAACTTGGTTTGAACAAGAAGCCAGGTTTGATCAAGTTTTCGTTTTTACTGACGATTCTCCCCCAATTCCAGCCAATCCGCCAATTCCCACTCAACCGACTTTCGGACACTTACGGCGATTTTTACGGGCACAATTTGATAATCTTGAATCTCCTTTATTAAAACCAGAAGATAATTTATGGTTTTTCTTTGCAGGTCATGGCAATCGATATAAAGATAAAGATTATTTAATGTTCTCGGACAGTGACCCAGGTGATGTAGAACATACAGCAATCCCTGTTGATTATATCACCCAAAGATTGCGCCGCAGTGGCGCTGATAATGTGGTGTTATTTTTGGATGCTTGCCGAGATGAAACTAGTCGGGGAGGATTAGGAATTGGTCAACAAAGATATCCGGGAGTCATTACCTTTTATTCCTGCACAGCTAACCAAAAGTCTTGGGAAATTGATGAATTACAACATGGTTCATTTACCCATTCGCTATTACAAGGTTTGCGAATTCAAGGAGAAGCTAATTGTGCGACGGTAGAGCGTCTAGAACAATATTTACGTTATCAAGTTCCTGAGTTGAATGCTCGCTATAAAAAGCC